>NZ_JBSVWQ010000090.1:0-23260 GCF_054071215.1 Pseudomonas sp. SDO5522_S412
CCTATTTATCAACTGACAGACCGCATTCGCGAGCAAGCCCGCTCCCACATTTAATCTTCATTTTTTCGACTATTTGGCCTTGTCTTCCCGACCCCGCAACACGCGATTAGGCATGGCAATCGCCGCCGCCAACCCCAACAACGACACCCCGGCACTGACCATCAGCAAATGCCTGAAGGTAATCAACAACTCCCCCCGCAAGGCATCCTGCGCCGGCCCAGGCGCCGCATTCAAGCCATCCAGCAGCACATTCCCCGAACTCCCCTCCGCGACCAGCGCCCCACTGGCCAGGTGCGCAAAACTGGAGTCCTGCAACAACGCCAGCAACAGCGCCGACATGCATGCCACCCCAACCGCACCGCCCAGGGAACGGAACAGGTTGGTGGTGCTGGTCGCCACCCCGATATCCCGCTGCTCCACCGAGTTCTGCGTACCCACCAGGGAAGTCGGAAACTGCATCCCGGCGGCAATCCCGCACAGCAACATAAACAGACTGGTGACCGCCACCGCCTGAGGCGCACTCAACGCCATGCCGAAAATCGCGATCGGGCTCAGGAAGGCGCCAATCAGGATCATCGGTTTATAACGCCCGGTCACCGAGGTCATGCGCCCGGCAAAATACGCCCCCATCGGCAAGCCCATCGCCAGCGGCAGCAAATGCAAGGCGGCACTGTCGGCACCGGAACCGGTGACGGTCTGGTAGCGCAGCGGCATCAGCACCGTGAGGGAAATCGCCTGGAAACTGGTAAAGAAAATCGTGCACCAGCACAACACCGCGCTGCGGTTGGCAAACAGGTGCATCGGCAACAAGGGCTCCCGCGCCCGACGCTCGTGCCACACAAACACCGTCAACGCCACCACGGCACAGACCAACAGCCCCAGCACTTCATCGTCGCGCCAATGATGGCCCTGGCCGATTTCGGTGATACCCAGCAACAGCGCCGTCAAACCGACGATCATCAGCAAGGTGCCGAGGTAGTCGATCACCGGCTTGCGTTGCGGCACCGGCAGCCCCACCAGCGTGCGATGGGCCACCCACCAGGCGCCCGCGCCCAGCGGCAGGTTGATCAGGAACACCCAGCGCCACGACAGGTACTCGGTCATGTAGCCGCCCAACACCGGGCCGGCCACGCTCGCCACCGCGTACATGCTGCTGAAGTAACCCTGGTAGCGCCCGCGCTCACGGGGCGGAATAATGTCGCCGATAATCGCCTGGCTGACCGAAATCATCCCGCCAGCACCGATGCCCTGGAGGATCCGCGCCAGCACCAGTTGCTCCATGCTCTGGGCCATGCCGCAGAACAGTGACGCGAGGGTGAACAGCCCCATGCCGATCAGCATCATTGGCCGGCGCCCGTACAAGTCGCCGAGCTTGCCGTAGATCGGCACCGCCACGGTCATCGCCACCATGTAGCCGGAGATCACCCAGGCCAGCAGGTTGACGTCATGGAACTGGGCGGAAATCGCCGGCATGGAGACGGCGACGATGGTCTGGTCCAAAGCCCCGAGAAAGATCGCCATCATCAAGGCGACAAGGACACTGCGCACGGCGGGTGTGGCGGGCTGATTGAGGTTGGTCACGGCAGAACCTGCGAGCAAGGGCCCGCGGGAAAAGGAGGCCCACGGGAATGCTCGTCAGTGTACTAGATAGCTGACTATTCGATAGCCTCGTAAGGAAGTCCGACGTAATTTTCTGCAATGGTTTTACGACCGGCTTCGGAGTCGACGAAGTATTCCAGTTCGCTCTGGGCGATGCGCTGGCTGAAGCCGTCCGCCTCAGGGAATTGGTGCAACATCGAGGTCATCCACCAGGAAAACCGTTCGGCCTTCCAGATCCGCCGCAGGCAAATCTGCGAGTACTTCTCCAGCAATTCCACTCGGCCCTCGCGGTACACCTTGAGCAGGATATTGAACAAGGTGCTGACATCGCTGGCCGCCAGGTTCAAACCCTTGGCGCCGGTGGGCGGCACAATGTGGGCCGCGTCGCCGAGCAGGAACAGGCGGCCGTACTGCATCGGCTCCACCACAAAACTGCGCAGCGGCGCGATGCTCTTTTCGATGGACGGGCCGGTCACCAGTTGCTCGGTGAGTGAGTTGGGCAAACGGGTTTTCAGTTCATCCCAGAAGCGCTCATCGGACCAGTCGTCCACCGACTCATCGGCCGGCACCTGCAGGTAATAACGGCTGCGGGTCGGTGAACGCATGCTGCACAGGGCAAAGCCACGTTCGTGTTTGGCGTACACCAGTTCATCGTGGATCGGCGGGGTGTCGGCGAGGATGCCCAGCCAGCCAAACGGATAGACCCGTTCAAAGACTTTCAATGCCTCGGTGGGAATCGACTGGCGCGCCACACCGTGAAAACCATCGCAGCCAGCGATGTAGTCGCAGTCCAGCCGGTAATGCTCGCCTTTATGTTCGAAGCTCAGCCACGGCTCCGGGCTTTTCAGATCATGGGGCTGCACGTTGCCGGCTTCATACAACGTTATCGCGCCGCTGGCCTGGCGCGCGGCCATCAGGTCGCGGGTGACTTCGGTTTGCCCGTAGATCATCACCGTCTTGCCGCCGGTCAGCGTCTTGAGGTCGATATGGGTCAGTTGCCCATTCAGCGCCAGCTCAAAGCCCTCATGCACCAGGCCTTCGGCATCCATCCGCGCACTCACGCCGGCCTGGCGCAGCAGGTCGACCATGCCTTGTTCCAGCACCCCGGCACGGATGCGCCCTTGCACGTAATCCGGCGTCTGGCGCTCAAGAATCAGGGTTTCGATCCCGGCGTTGTGCAACAGTTGACCGAGCAGCAGCCCCGAGGGACCGGCGCCGATGATGGCGACTTGGGTTTTCAGCGTTTTCATTATTTTTATGGCCCGCAAGCTTCACCCGAACGTATCCGGTGAAAGAGTTGTCATTGAAGGTGTTGCTGGCATTTTTCACTTGAGTGCCCGGCATAAGAAGGTGAAAACTGAGCCCAAAGCTGCGCTTTTCGCCAATTGGGGCGATTACCGCACAACTCTCCCGAAGTATCGGATGAAGCCATGACCAAAACTGCCAGTGCCGCGATTCCAGTGTTCAAACTCTACGGTGAGAGCCAGCAATGGCCGACCCCGGATTTGTTGCACTGTGAAACCATCTCCCGGCGCAGCCGTGAGTACCAGTGGGAAATCCAGCCCCACCGGCATGCGGACCTGTGCCAGTTGCTTTACGTGCACAAAGGCCAGGCACAACTGGAGATCGAGGGGCAGCGCAGCACCCTGAATGAATCGACGCTGCAGGTGCTGCCGCCGTTATGCGTGCATGGCTTTCGCTTTTCCGAAGACGTCGAGGGGTTTGTGGTCACCCTGGCCGCGCCGCTGATGGCGCACCTGCAGGGGCAACTGGGCGCGGCGCTGGATGGCCTGAATGCCCTGGGCAGCTACCCTGCCGGCAACGACAGTGACTACCTCAACAGCCTGTTTGCGCGCCTGCAGGAGGAATACGCCAGCGACCAACCGGCGCGGGACATGATGATGCACGCCCTGGTCAGCGTGCTGCTGGTGTGGATCAGCCGCCAGGCCATCCAGCGCCGCCATCCACGGGCACCGCGGGGCCGCGAATACTTCCGCCGGTTCACCCAGCTGGTAGAGCAACATTATCGCGAGCACCCGAAAATCGAAGACCTGGCCCACAAGCTCGGGATCTCGGTCTCACACCTGAACGGTACGTGTCGGGAGTTGGGCGGGCAGCCTGCGTTGCAGATCATGCACGACCGCCAGTTGCTGGAAGCCAAGCGCCTGCTGACCTACACCAGCATGACCATCAATGAAATGTCGGAGGTGTTGGGCTTTTCCGACCCGACCAACTTCTCACGGCTGTTTCGCCGACGCGTCGGGTTCTCCCCGAAGGCGTTTCGGGAGCAGTTGAAAGCCGACCAGGACGCTAGCGAAGCGAACTGAAAGCGGCCATGTGGCCTACGCATTGACCGTGATTGCAGCTGGAGGCGAAGCCCGGCTGCATGCGGGTCTGTTCGACGCGGTAGGCGGCAGTGCCATAGAGCGCGGTGGCGGCGGCGCACAGGGTGAAAATCATCAGGTACTTTCTTGTTTTGATCGACATGATGCTGACCTCTGATCCGATCAAGAAGGTGCTTTGATAAGCATAGGTCAGCTGGGGCAAGTCGCCATTATCGGGCGACATTCAACCTGTTTATGCAGGCTTAGAGACCGACGTCCCACACCGGCTCTTCCGGAAACCTCAATACCAGGAAATCCAGCAGGCTGCGCAGCGCCGCCGGCATATGCTTGCGCGAGGCGTACACCGCGTAGATGTTCATCTGCTGCGGCTCGGCCTCGGGCAACAAGCGAATCAACTCGCCGCTGCGGATGTAGTCGCCCGCCTGATAACTCGGCAGCCGCGACACCCCTGCCCCCGCCAGCGTCACCCGCAATAAGGTACTGGCCTCGTTGGCGCTGATATTGCCCTGCACCGGCACCGACACCGGCTCGCCGTTCTCCATGAAGTGCCACAGGCTTTTGCCGAAGTAGGAGTGGGTCAGGCAATTGTGCCGGGCCAGGTCCTGTACCTGCCGCGGTTGCGGATGCTCCAGCAGGTAAGCGGGCGATGCGCAGATCACCGAACGGCACAGCGTGAGGCGGCGGGCGATCAGGTTGGGGTCCAGTTCGAAGCTGGTGCGGATCGCCAGGTCGATGCGCTCATCCACCAGGTTCACCGTGCGATCAAGCATCTGCATATCGATGTTGACCAGCGGGTAGCGCTTGACGTATTCGGCCATGGCATCGGCCAGTTGCGCCTGGCCGAACGAGGTGCTGACACTCAGGCGCAGCAGGCCGCGAGGCGCTTCGTCGGGTTCGCTGACGGCGGCCTGCATGTCGCTGCACAACTCCAGCATCTGCCGGCAACGGGGCAGGGTTTCGCTGCCGGCGGCGGTCAGGCTGAGCTTGCGGGTGGTGCGGTGCATCAGGCGCGCGCCGACCCAGTCTTCCAGCTCCGCCAGGTAGCGCGACACCACCGGGCGCGACAGGTCCAGATGGTCGGCTGCCGCCGACTGGCTGCCCAAGTCCACCACCGCGACAAACACCCGCATTGCTTGAAGACGATCCATGATTTGCCCGCTTTTAGAAACAAACTATGTCCAAGCATCGCATTTTTTGTAGCGTTTGGTGCAACTAAGCTCTGTCCACACCTTACCCATGACTGGAGCTGCACATGTTTGGATTCTCCCCGCTCAAGCGCGTGGCCCTGGCCGCCGCCTCCCTGGCCTTCGCCGCGCACGCCATGGCGGCCGACTTGACTCTGGACGCCTACAACCCGGGCGAAACCGCGATGATGCCGGTCACCTCGGTACTGGTCAGCGGCGACAAAGATGCGATCCTGGTGGACGCCCAATTCGGCAAGACCCAGGCCGAGCAACTGGTGCAAAAAATCCGCGCCAGCGGCAAGCGCCTGACTACCATCTACATCAGCCACGGCGACCCGGACTACTACTTCGGCCTCGATACCCTGACCGCCGCCTTCCCCCAGGCCAAAGTCCTGGCACCGCAGCCGGTGGTGGACCATATCAAGGCCACCGTTGAACACAAACTGGCGTTCTGGGGCCCGAAACTGGGCGCGGACAAGCCTGGCAAAGCCGTCATTCCCCAGGTGCTTGAGGGCCACAGCCTGACCCTCGAAGGCAAGCAGTTGGAGGTGATCGGCCTCGACGGCGCACAACCGGACCGCACCTTTGTGTGGATCCCGTCGATCAAGGCGGTGGTCGGTGGTGTAGTCGTCGCGGAAAACATTCATGTGTGGATGGCCGATACGCAGACCGCGAAGTCCCACACCGATTGGCTGGCCACCCTGCAACGTATCCAGGACTTGAAACCGCGCACGGTGATTCCGGGTCACTACCTGGGCACGCCGTCGCTCAAATCCGTGGCGTTCACCGCCGACTACATCAAGGCCTTTGACGAAGAAACCGCCAAGGCCAAGGACTCCGCCGCCCTGATTGCGGCGATGCAAAAGCGTTACCCGAACCTGGGTGACGAGAGCACCCTGGAACTGGGCGCCAAAGTCGCCAAGGGCGAAATGCAGTGGTGAGTTGATTCAACCCTTAACCGTACTGGAGAACGTCATGAGCAAGATCGCAATCATTGGTGCCACCGGTCGTGCCGGTAGCCAACTGCTGGAAGAAGCGCTGCGTCGCGGGCACACCGTCACGGCCATCGCACGTAATACCGACAAGATCGGCGCGCGCCCTGGCGTCACCGCCAAGCAAGTCGATGCGCTGGATGCCCAGGCGCTGGAACAGGCCATCCGCGGCAACGACGTGGTGATCAGTGCGGCGCACTTCGCCACCCTGCCGCCGGAAGCGGTGATCAACCCGGTGAAAAAAGCCGGCGTGAAGCGCCTGCTGGTGGTCGGCGGTGCCGGTTCGCTGTTGTTGCCGGGCGGCAGCCGAGTGATCGACAGCCCGGGCTTCCCCGAGGAATACAAAGCCGAAGCCAACGCCGGCAGTGTTTTCCTCGATACCCTGCGCCAGGAAAAAGACCTGGACTGGACCTTCCTGTCACCTTCGGCGGAGTTCGTGGAGACCGCACGCACCGGCACATTCCGCCTGGGCCGGGATGAATTGCTGGTGAGCAGTGAAGGCCGCAGTTGGATCAGCTTTGCCGATTTCGCGATTGCGCTGATTGATGAAGTGGAAACACCGAAGCATTCACGCCAGCGGTTCACCGTCGGCTACTAAGGCTGACGCGCACTAAAAATGTGGGAGCGGGCTTGCTCGCGAATGCGGTGTGTCAGTCAACAGATGTATTGGCTGACCCGGCGCCTTCGCGAGCAAGCCCCCTCCCACATTTTGATCTTCATTGTGACGGCGACTGTGCCTGGCTCACCAGCCAGTCCATAAGCTGCTCCAACCCCGCCGAGGGCTCAGTGCCCGGCGGGTACACCAGGTAATACCCCATCCCCGTCGGCACCCGTAGTTCAAACGGCGTGGCCAACCGCCCCGCCTTCAGGTCCTCGCCAATCAGCGCGCTGTCGCCAATTGCCACGCCCGAGCCTTGGGACGCCACCGTCATCGCCAGGTCCAGGGTTTCAAAATGATGCCCCTGGGCCAGATTGCTCAAGCGTGTATTCGCCGCTTTCAACCACAACGCCCAATCGCGCTCATCCCGCGTAGGGTGCAACAACACCTGTTGCTGCAAATCGGCGGGCGTGTGCAAGTCACCGAGCAAGGCCGGCGCGCACACCGGTGTCAGGCGCTCATCGAACAGATGCCGGGCCTGGGCCGACTGCTCGGCAATCGGCGCGTAGATCACCGCGGCATCGAACTGCTCGCGGCGAAAGTCGACGGTGTAGGCCACGGTGGTGGTCAACTCCACCGGCACATCCGGGCGTTCCTGCTGCCACTGCATCAGCCGTGGAAGAAGCCAGCGCATCACGCAGGTGGAGGCCTTGAGCTGCAAGGTCTCGCGGCGGGTGCCGATCTGCTCTACCGCTTCACCGATCAAGCCGAACACCTGCTGCGCCCGCAGTGACCATTCGCGGCCCTCTTCGGTGAGGCTCAAGCCACGAGCCTGGCGCTGGAACAGCGCATAGCCCAGATGACTTTCCAGCCCGGCGATCTGCCGACTCACCGCGCCCTGGGTGATGTGCAATTGCTCGGCGGCTCGGGTGAAGTTGCAGCACTGGGCCGTGACCCAAAAGGTGTGCAGGGCCGGCAGCGGCGGAAGACGTTTCATAAGGGCGCAGCCATGACGTGAGGACATGGCTAGTATGACTTTTTATCGATTGTTGCCGCTACGGGCCAGCCGTTCCAATACGGGCCTTTATCAACAATAAGAGCGACGACAATGGCGACCTGCGGCGAAGTATTGGTCAACCTGCTGGAAGGCTACGGCGTGGACCAGGTGTTTGGCATCCCCGGCGTGCACACCGTGGAACTCTACCGGGGCCTGGCGCGCTCGAGCATCCGCCACGTCACCCCGCGCCACGAACAGGGCGCCGGTTTCATGGCCGACGGCTATGCGCGCACCAGCGGCAAGCCCGGCGTGTGCTTCATCATCACCGGCCCCGGCATGACCAACATCACCACCGCCATGGGCCAGGCCTACGCCGACTCGATCCCGATGCTGGTGATCTCCAGCGTGCAGTCCCGCAGCCAGCTGGGCGGCGGGCGCGGCAAGCTGCACGAGCTGCCGAACCAGAACGCGATGATCGCGGGCGTGGCGGCGTTCTCCCATACCTTGATGTCGGCGGCCGAGTTGCCCGGTGTACTGGCCCGGGCATTTGCGCTGTTCCAGGCCGGACGACCGCGCCCGGTGCACATCGAAATCCCGCTGGACGTGCTGGTGGAAAACGCCGACGCGTTGCTCGGCAGCGAACCGGTCAGCGTTTCCCGCGCTGGCGCTGCGCCGTCGGCGGTCAAGCAGATGAGCCAGTTGCTGGCGGCGGCAAAACGCCCGCTGATTCTCGCCGGTGGTGGCGCCATCGACGCAGCACCCGAGTTGACGCAACTGGCCGAAGCCCTCGGCGCTCCGGTGGCGCTGACCATCAATGCCAAGGGCATGCTGGCCGCCAACCACCCGCTGCTGATCGGCTCGACCCAAACCCTGGTCGCCACCCGCGCGCTGGTGGCCGAGGCAGACGTGGTGCTGGCGATCGGCACCGAGCTGGCGGAAACCGACTACGACGTGACCTTCGCCGGCGGCTTCGACATTCCCGGCGCCCTGCTGCGCATCGACATCGATTCCGACCAGACCGTGCGCAATTACCCGCCGCAAGTCGCGCTGGTAGCCGACGCGCAAATCGCTGCGCAGGCACTGCTTGCCGAGCTGGGCAACAAACCCCTGGCCGCCCGGGACAGCAACTGGGGCGCCCGCCGCGTCGCCCGCCTGTGGAGCGAACTGGAACCCACCTGGGACGCCGCCACCCGCGCGCAAACCTTGTTCCTCAACACCGTCCTGGACGAACTGCCCGACGCCGTACTGGTGGGCGACTCCACCCAACCGGTGTACACCGGCAACCTGACCCTGAACCTCGACCAGCCGCGCCGCTGGTTCAACTCCTCCACCGGCTACGGCACCCTCGGCTACGCCTTGCCGGCGGCCATCGGTGCGTGGCTGGGGCGCGGCAACGGTGCGCCGGTGGTGTGCCTGATCGGCGACGGCGGCCTGCAATTCACCCTGCCGGAACTGGCCAGCGCCGTGGAAGCGCGCACGCCGGTGATCGTGCTGCTGTGGAATAACCAGGGCTATGAGGAGATCAAGAAATACATGGTCAACCGCGCCATCGAACCGGTGGGCGTGGACATCTACACCCCGGACTTTATCGGCGTGGCCAAGGCCCTCGGCGCTGCTGCCCAGCGCATCCAGGGTGTTGAGGAATTACGCAGCGCCTTGCGTGCCGCGACTGATCGCCAGGGCCCGACGCTGATTGAAATCGACCAGGGGCTTTGGATGAAGGAGGTGGCGGTATGAGCGCGGTATTGAATGGGCTGTTTATCAATGGCGCGTGGCGTGCCGGCCATGACGTGCTGGACGTGATCAACCCGGCCACCGAGGCCACCCTGGCCCAAGTGAGCGTGGGTGATGCAGGCGCGGTGACTGAGGCCATCGGCGCCGCCAGCGCGGCCTTCCCGGACTGGTCGAAAAGCACCGGCCGCGACCGCGCCGCGCTGTTGCGCAAGATCGCCGAGGGTGTGAGCGCAGAGCGTGAACACCTGATGCAACTGCAATCGAGCAACAACGGCAAGCCGCTGTTTGAAGCCGGCATCGATGTGGATGACGTGATCGCCACCTTTGCCTATTACGCGAACCTGGCCGACGAAATGGACGCCACCCAGGACCGTCCGGTGGCGCTGCCCACCGAGGACTTCAGCGCCCGCGTACGCCGTGAACCCTGCGGCGTGGTGGGCCTGATCGTGCCGTGGAATTTCCCGATGGTGACCACCGCCTGGAAACTCGCCCCCGCGCTGGCGGCCGGTTGCTGCGTGGTGCTCAAGCCTTCGGAAGTGACGCCGCTGGCAGAGCTGGAACTGGCCCGGATCATCGCCTCGGTGGGCTTGCCTGTCGGTGTGTTCAACCTGGTCTGCGGCACTGGCCTGGCGGTGGGCGCGCCGATGGCGGCTGACCCACGGATCGCGAAAATCTCCTTCACCGGCAGCAATGCCGTGGGCGTGCAGGTGATGCAGCGCGCCGCCGAAACGGTCAAGGGTGTGAGCCTGGAACTGGGCGGCAAATCCGCGTTGCTGGTGCTGGCGGACGCCGACCTCGACCTGGCCGTGGAACTGGCCTGCGGCGGTGGTTTCTTCAACGCCGGGCAGATGTGTTCCGCCACCAGCCGGGTGTTGGTGGCCGACGAACTGGCGGACGAGTTTCTCACCCGCTTGCAGGCCAGGGCCGAGAGCATTCGCGTGGCGGACCCGTTTGCCGAAGACGTGGAAATGGGCGCATTGGTCAACCGTGCGCAGTACCAGCGGGTGCTGGGGCATATCGAACGTGGCGTGCAAGCCGGCGCGAAGCTGCTGTGTGGCGGCGGGCGCCCGGCGGATTTGCCTCATGGGTATTTCATTCGCCCGACGGTCTTCACTGAAGTGCCGTTGGACAGCGCGTTGTGGAACGAGGAGATCTTCGGCCCGGTGCTGTGCGTGCGCAGTTTTGCCAATGAGGCCGAGGCGGTGGCGCTGGCTAATGACAGTGAGTTTGGTTTGGTGGCCAGCGTGCTGAGTGGCAACCTGGAAGCGGCTGAGCGAGTGGCCAATGCTTTGCAGGTGGGTTTGGTGTGGATCAATGCGCCGCAGGTGATCTTCCCGCAAACGGCGTGGGGTGGTTACAAGCAGAGCAGTATTGGCCGGGAACTGGGGCCCTGGGGGCTGCAGGCGTTTCAGGAGATCAAGCATGTGATCCGGGTGGTCTGAAAACCACCACACAACACTGTGGCGAGGGAGCTTGCTCCCGCTAGACCGGGCTGGCGCTCCAGTGCGAAGCGCTCTCAAAAATCTTGGGGCCGCTGCGCAGCCCAGCGGGAGCAAGCTCCCTCGCCACAACAAGCTCTCCTCACCACAACCAGCGCTCCTCACCACAAGAGTCCTTGGCAGAAAAGCCCCCACGCATTTTTTCAATAGCCCCAACGACTTTCTCATTTGCCGCCCTCCCCCACGCCCGGCCTAATACTGCCCTTGTCAGTTCAAGGCTCGCCCATGGAAAACGTCCGCGCAAAACCCGCCACCGCCGTTTGGCTGATGATCAGCGTTGTGCTGGTCGCCCTCAACCTGCGCCCGTCGATGGCCGCCGTCGGCCCGTTGTTGTCGTCGATTCGCGCCGATGTGGCCCTGAGTTTCAGCACGGCCTCCCTGCTGACCATGCTGCCGGTCATGGCCATGGGCCTGGCGATGTTTTTTGGCATGGCCGTGGCCAAACGCTTCGGCGAGCATCGCAGCATTGTGCTGTCGCTGGTGGTGATCGGCCTGGCCACCGTCTCCCGGTTGTTCCTGGACTCGGCGGTTGAGCTGATCCTCAGCGCCATTGCCGCCGGCGTAGGCATCGCGATGATCCAGGCGTTGATGCCCGCCTTGATCAAGTCGCGCTTCAGCGACAACGTTTCCCTGTTCATGGGCCTGTACGTCACCGCGATCATGGGCGGCGCGGCCCTCGCCGCTTCGTTCTCGCCGTTTATCCAGGTGCAAACCGGCAGCTGGCGCATCGGCCTGGCCATCTGGGCGGTTCTCGCGGTATTGGCGCTGGTGTTCTGGTACGCCCAACGCTCGGTGCTGCCGCCGCTGCCGCAAGCCGGCGCAGGCCCGCAGGCGTCATTCTTCGGCAATCGCCGGGCCTGGTTGCTGGCGATTTTCTTCGGCCTCGGTACCGCGTCCTACACCTGCGTACTGGCCTGGCTGGCGCCGTACTACGTGGAACAAGGCTGGAGTGAACAGAACGCCGGCCTGTTGCTGGGCTTTTTGACGGCCATGGAAGTGGTCTCCGGCTTGATTACCCCGGCCATCGCCAACCGCCGGAGGGACAAGCGGGGTTTGGTCGCGGTGCTGCTGGTGCTGATCATCGCCGGCTTCTGCGGGCTGATCCTGAGCCCGCAATACCTGAGCCTGCTGTGGCCGTGTTTGCTCGGCCTGGGGATTGGCGGCTTGTTTCCGATGAGCCTGATCCTGTCCCTCGACCACCTCGACAACCCGCGCCGCGCCGGTGGCCTGACGGCCTTTGTGCAGGGCATCGGCTACCTGATCGCCGGGTTGTCGCCGCTGATTGCCGGGATGATCCGCGACCAGCTGGGCAGCTTCGAGTGGGCCTGGTGGTCACTGACGGCCGTGGTGGTGGTGATGCTGCTGATCGTACTGCGCTTCGATCCCCGGCATTACGCGCGGCATATTCGCTGAGGTCGTGTTGTAAACATTATTTGTCCCACCTCAAACAGAGAAAGGTCCGACAGAGCTTTCTATTGGTACGAGCGTTCCGTTAACATTTTGTATTGTCTTGTACCGAGTTCGGTACAAAGCGCTTGCGGACGGAACGGATGCTAAACAGCAACTTGCTTAGAAAGCTCGATATGCAGGACCTGATGGTGTTTGTCGCTGTTTACGACCAAAGCAGCGTCACCGAGGTTTCCGAAACCCTGTTCGTCAGCCAGTCCACCGTGAGCTACAGCCTGAAGAAGCTGCGCACGAGCTTCGAAGACGAGTTGTTTATCAACACCCGGGCGGGCATGCGTCCTACGTACAAAGCCGCCACCATGTACGGGCATGTGCAGAAAATCCTCGAAAGCATCAACCTGTGCCATGCCGGCAGCCAAACGTTCGACCCCACCCAGAAGGCTGTGACCTTCAACGTCTGCGCCCCAGAATACTTCGAACAGTTGATCCTGCCGCGCCTGCTGAAAAACTTCGACCGCGCCGACCTGCCGGTGATCGTCAACGTGCAGAAGCTCGAAACCGAGGTCCCGGCCGACGCCTTGCGCGACGGGCGTCTGGACCTGGTGATTTGCTTCGGGCCGCACTTTCATCGCGAGCACAAGGACATCAAGACCCAGATGCTGCTGGAGGACGACCTAGTGTGCGTGTTCGACAAACACTCGGCGCCCCGGGAACCGGCGTTCAGCCTGCAATCCTTCGTCGCCCGGCGCCATGTGTTCCCCACGCCCTGGAGTTCCGACACCAACATGATCGACGGCTGGCTGGCGCGCCAGTCCCACAAACGCCAGGTGATCGCCCGCGCCAACAGCTACAGCGCGGCGCTGAAGATGATCACCGGCACTGACTTTATCGTCACCTTGCCCCGTCGAGTGCTGAAGCTGCTGGCAGACACGACCGTGTTCGGCCATTGCGAAGCGCCGAACGGTTTGCCGGGGTTTACCCTGGATATGCAGTGGAATGAACACAGCGCGCAGGACAGCGCCAACACGTGGTTCAGGGAGCAGGTGGTGAAGGTGTGCGCGGATCAGGGGTTGCTATAACTTTTTTGTAGGAGCGAGCTTGCTCGCGAAGAACGTTAACGATGACACGGGCATTCAGGATCCCCGCGTCGTCTGTTAGTTTTTCGCGAGCAAGCTCGCTCCTAAAGTAGTTAGCCGATGGTGACTTTGCTGTAGGAATCGCGATCCATGTCTACCAGCAGGACGCTGAGCTGAACCTGCAAATCCGCCGGCCAATCGCCCAGGTCCTGCAGCGCCGCCAACAGGCTTTCCGACAATTGCTTCTTGACCTGCGGTGAACGCCCGCTAAGCAGCGACAGCTTGACCGCGATAAAAGCGCGCGGGCTGATGGACGTGCCAACCTGGAATGTCTCCACCTTCAGCGCGCGGCTTTTGATATCGAACTCGGAACCGAACTGCCCGGACGCCATCAGCACGTTGTTGAGCCGCAACAAGGTTTTCTCAACGGCCAGCTCTGTGAGATTGGCGGTGTATTCCAGATGCAGATGCGGCATGAAAGGCTCCGAGTTGTTGTAGGAAAAGAGTCATACATATAGCACGGGGCCGGGCGGAATCAGACCGCTTTCAGTGTGAAACTTCGGTCAGGCTGTGCAGCGAGCGATTTTCCCAGATCGCCACGATCACCAACACCGCCGACGTCAACGCCCCCAGTACCAACGCCGAAAACACCTGCTGCAATCCCAGCGGCAGCAACACCAGTAACATCAGCAAGCCGCCCAGGTGCGAAAACGGTGGCAACGGCCGGTCGCTCATCACCCACTTGAACAGCGCACTGCCCAGCAGGAACAACCACGGGCCGGCGATGATCGCCACCACGCCTGCCTGGCTGGCATGCCCCGGATGCACCAGCACCAGTTCGTCGGCCACGGCGCTGACGATAATCCCGGCGACGATCAATACATGCAGGTAGGTGTAGGCGATCCGCGCCTGACGGCCCGGGTCGGCAGAGCTGGCAATGCGATGGTGGGCGCGCTCGGCGCCGCTGTCGAAATAGATCCACCACAGGGCGATGCTGCCCACCACTGCCACCAGGAATGCCGCCAGCCCGTCCACGCTCCAGGGCAGTTCGGCGAAGGTCGCGCCGGTCACCAGCAACGACTCACCCAAGGCGATGATCACAAACAGGCCGCAGCGTTCGGCCATGTGGTTGCCTTCCACATTCCAGTCCGCAAGCGTCGAGGGCCCAAGCCCGGGCACCCAGAAATACACCGACGGGGAAATCAACTCGATCAACAGCGCCAGGGCCCAGAAGGCTAAACGCTGCTCGCCTTCGAGCAGCGCACCGGTGATCCAGAACACCCCGGAAAACAGCATCCACGCCAGGATCCGCTGGAAATTGCGGGTCATGTTCAGCGACTCGCCGCGCACCGCCCACAACGCAAACAGCGTGCGTCCTACCTGCATGAACACATAGGCGCCGGCGAACAACAGCCCGCGATCGGTAAACGCCTTGGGGATCGACGAGGACAGCAACAGGCCCGCCACCATCAAACCGAACAGGCCGATGCGGATCGGGATTTTTTCCGGGTCCAGCCAGTTGGTGACCCACGAAGTGAAGATCCACACCCACCACACCGCGACCATCATCAACGCCACCTGCACGGCACCGCCGATGGACAAGTGGGCGAGCAGCGAATGGGACAACTGGGTCACGGCAAACACGAACACCAGGTCGAAAAACAGCTCGACCATGCCAACCTTGCCGCTGTCATGACTGCCGCGCCCACGCAGCAAGGAACGGGATGGGGCCATGCCTGGATCTCCCTGAAGGTTTTATCTCAAGATTTGGGTGCGACCACCGGCAGCATGTCCCGCTCGCTCATGAACGCCTCCAGCCGCGAACGCATCCAGCGCTCCGCCGGATCGGTGTCAACGTGGCTGAGCCAGACCATCGACAAGTCCAGGGTCGGGGTTTCGAACGGGAACGGTTCACAGAACAGATTGCCTCCGGCGGCCATGGCCTGGGCGGTGTAATCCGGCAGGCTGGCGATCATGTCGGTGCCGGCGAGCAGCGCCGGCAATGCGCTGTATTGCGGCACCGAGAGCACCACGTGGCGCTTGCGACCGATTTCCGCCAGCCACTCATCGGCAAACCCGGACACGTTGGCGGTGTGGGACACCAGCACATGGGGCCGTGCGCAATATTCGTCGAGGGTCAGGGGTTTGTCCGAGGCATCCGCCCGCAGCAGGCACGGGCGGATATGCCGCAATAATTTGCGCTTGGCATTGGCCGGCAGGCCGCGGGTCTGGGTGATGCCGACGGTGATATCCCCGGAACCCAGCAGGTCAGGGATGCGCCAGTAATCCACATGCTGCACCACGAACACCACCTGCGGCGCTTCCTGGCGCAAGGCGCGCAGCAGCGGCGGCAGCAGGCCGAACTCGACGTCATCGGACAGGCCGATGCGAAAGGTCATGGTGCTGATGGACGGGTCGAAATCGTGGGTCAGGCTCAGGGCCGACGACAAGGAGTCGAGGGCCGGCGACAGGTGCTTGATGATTTCCTCGGCCCGCGCGGTAGGTTCCATCCGATGGCCGACACGAATGAACAGCGGGTCATTGAACAACGTACGCAGGCGGTTGAGGGCCGAACTGATGGTGGGTTGCCCGAGAAACAGCTTCTCCGCCACCCGGGTCACGTTGCGTTCGAGCATCAAGGTTTCAAAGACCACCATCAAATTGATGTCGGCCTTGCGTAATTCATTGCGATTCATCGGCGACCGCCCCACTGCCCTGGATAAGTCGCAGTTTAGAAACACCCGGGGCCCTGCGTCTATGCGCACACTGTTCAACACGGGCCTTTGGGACTATAAAGCAGCTTCCAAGGCTTGCGAGAACACCATCGTGCTGGTCATTTCTGCCTTGAGCGTCCTGATTGCCGGGATTTTGCTCTGGGCCATCAAATTCATCGCTCATCCCACCGCCAGGACACTGTTACGGGTATTTGTCGGTTTGTGCCTGGCGGCAGTCGTGGCTTACCTGGTGCTGGCTTCGGGGTTTCCTACCTCGTTGCTGGTGTGACCGGGCTCCTGCTCCTGCCCCTGACGCAAACGCAAGGCGGCCAACGCGGCCACCACCAGCACCACGGCAATCACTTTCAAGCCATTCGTGGCATTGCCGGTGCTCATCTCGATCGCGCCCATCACCGACGGCCCGACAAACCCGCCGAGCAATCCGCAGGCATTGACGAAGCCCAGCCCGCCCGCCAGCGCCACGCCCTTGAGGCGCGAGGCCGGGTAGAGAAAGATGATCGACTGCACCACAAAGAACATCACCGCCGACACACAAAAGCCCAGCAGGCTGAACACCGGCCCCGACACCGAGGCAATCCCCAGCCCCAACGCCATGGTCAGCAAACCGGTAATCAACAGCCGCCGGGCACGGGTGGGCGTGGTCGCAAAGCGCGGCAGCAACACAGCGCCGGCCGCTGCGGCAATCCACGGCAATGAGGTCAGCAAGCCGACGCTCATGGTGCTCAATTTGCCGTATTTGCTGATGATGCTCGGCAGGAAAAAGATCACGGTGTAGATGGTGATCTGATGGCAAAAATACACAAAGATCGCCAGCAGGATCTGCGGTGTCAGCCAGTTCTTCAGGGAATGCCCGCCCTCGCCTGCGCCCTCTTCGGTCTCCATCGCGATGCGCTGTTCAATCCCGCGCGCCTCTGCGGCCGAGAGCCATGGCGCCTTGCTCGGACGGTCCGGCAACTTGCACCACACCACCCAGGCAAACGCGACCGCCGGCAGCCCTTCGAGCAGGAACATCCACTGCCAGCCGTGCCAGCCGAGCAGCCCGTCCATGCGCATCAACGCCGCGCCCACCGGGCCACCGATGATGTTGGCAAAACACACGCCGAGCAGGAAATACCCGGTAGCCCGCGCCCGTTGCTCGCGGTTGAACCAGTAGGTGAGGTACAGCATCACCCCGGGAAACAGGCCGGCTTCGGCAATGCCCAGCAGCAGGCGCAGGATATAGAACGAGGTCTCACCCTGGACGAACGCCATGGCCGCCGAAATCAGGCCCCAGGTCACCATGATCCGGGCTATCCAGAACCGCGCGCCGACCTTGTGCATGATCAGGTTGCTGGGGATTTCCGACAGCGCATAGGTCAGGAAAAACAGCCCGGCGCCCAGGCCATAGGCCGCTGCTGAAATCCCCAGGTCAACGTCCAGGTGGTGCTTGGCCAAGGCGATGTTGGTGCGGTCCAGGAAGCTCAGCACGTAGGCGATGATCAGCAAGGGCATCAGCTTGACGAACATCAGTTTGTTCAACTCCCGTGGTTCACGGGCGGTGTTGGCAGTCTTCATCGGGCAATTCCTCTTGGCGCCCCGCCAGCGCAACGGCTGGGGGACGCATCGGTGTTGTTCTAGGGTTCGAGTTGCGCAACTAGCGCCGGCGGGCGATGGGAAAACAGTTGCAGCAGCGCCCCGCCCAGGGCACAGCCGGCCATCACGAAGAAGCACACCGTGTAGCCGTGCAAGGTGGTCCAGCCGCCGCCCATGGCAATCAGGCTGCCCATCAGCACCGGCGCCAGGCCGCCACCGATAAACATCGCGGTGGTGATGATGCCGTTGGCGGTGGAGGTCGCCGACGGCTCGGCCGAGTCGCAGGCCACCGCGTAGTAGATCGGCCACACTGCGTTGGCCACCAGGCCGAACAGCAGTTGCACGACGATGATCAGGGTCAGGGTGTTGGCGAAGTAGAACGCACCGACACTGGCGGCCATCCACACCCCGCAGATGATCAGGGTGACGCGCCGGCCAATGATGTCCGACAGCGACGGCCACACCAGTTGCCCGAGAATTCCGGTCAAGGTGAACACCACGCTCATCCCCGCCGACTCGGCCAGGGACAGCCCGGCGATGTTGTACAGGTAGGCCGGCAGCACGATATTGACGCCCATGTACACGACTTGGGTCAGCATCGTATTACCCGCCGTCAGGGCGATATTGCGGTTGCGCAACGTGGCGATAAACGTGCGCCAGGCGTGGCCCTTCACTTGGCTGGCCGATGCGTTGTCCGGCGGGGTCATGCCCTTGGCGGCGATGTCGACGTAGAGCGCGGTGATGCGTTCGGCGGTGGAATAGCGCGCCCAGAAAATCATCAGCGGCAACGCCACCACGAACGCGAAGAAGAACACGTAGCGCCAGTTGTCTTCACCGAAGGTGCTGATGACAAAGCTGGCGACGATGCCACTGAGCATGGCGCCGATCGGGTAACCGGTGTGGTGCGCGCCAAGGGCAAAACCACGACGCTCCACCGGCCACCATTCGGCGGTGTTGCTCACGCCCACCGGCTCGCCCCAGCCTGCGCCGAGGTTGACGCCAACCCGCAGCGCGATAAAGGTCGCGAGGTTGCCGCTCAGGGCCTTGAACCCGGAGAGGAACGAAATAGCCGTGTAGCCAAGCACCAGCGGCACCTGGAACCGCGCACGTTTCCAGCCACCGCCGTAGCGGTCACTCCACATGGAGCCGGGAATATCCAGCAGGGCCAGGGCCAGCATGATCACCGTGGCCATCGTGCCCCACTGGTCGGCCGACAAATCGAAATGCTTGGAGATGGTCGGCCCCAGGCGCAGCACGATCTCACGGTCGTAGGCGTTGAGGATCCAGATCATCCAGCACACCAGCAGCGACACCCAGGAGTGCCGGTGAATACTGCGCAGCGAGGCTTTTTTCAAGGTTGCCATGGGTTTCTCCAGGCGCGCGAGGGCGCGCACTGACACAAGGTTGCGAAAGGAAAGTGCCTTGTTGAAAAAAACGCGCTAGCTGGCGAACCGTCGCTCGGCTATTCCTTGCACGCCCAGCCCGGTGATCGCAAAAAGCGCCCCGCGCTGCTGACCGTCGGCCGGGAAACGCGGCAACGGTGGCTTGGCCATGGAGGTGACAAACAGGGTGTCCAGGTTTGGCCCGCCAAAGGTCAGGCTGGTGACCTTTTTCACCGGCATCTGGATGATCCGGTCGACCTGGCCGTCGGGTGTGTAGCGCACCAGTTTTCCGGCGTAGACCAGCGCCTGCCACAGGCAGCCTTCGGCATCCACGGTGCAGCCGTCGGCAGCGCCACCGCCGCTGGTATCGACCTTGGCGAAGGTGCGTCGATTGCTCACCGCGCCGCTGGCTGGGTCGTAGTCATAAGCCCAGATCTCGCCGGACCAAGTGTCGCAAAAGTAGAACGTATCGCCCGCCGGGCTCCAGCACGGGCCGTTGGACACGATGATGCCTTCGTCCAGGGTGTGCAGGCTCAGGTCCGCGTCGAGTCGGTAGAGTTTGGCGCTGGCGCTGTCTTCGAGGGTGTCCATGGAGCCGAAGACAAAGCGCCCCTGGCGGTCGACCTTGCCGTCGTTGAGGCGGTTGTTGGGCAGTGCGGGTTCCGGGTCGATCACCAGGGCCAGTTCGCCGCTGCTGAGGTCGAGGAGGTGCACACCGTTTTGCAGGGCGACGATGGCTTGCTCGCCGCTATGGCGCAGGGCCATGGAGCCGATTTTCTGGCCCACATCCCAGGCCCGCAGTTCGCGGCCATCCTCGGTGCAGCGCAGGATTCGGCCGTCGGCGCTGTCGATCCAGTACAACCGTTGTTGTTCGACGTCCCACACCGGGCCTTCGCCCAGGGTGGTCTTCACGTCCACAAGCACTTCGATACGCATGGTGTTATCCCCTTTTTTGTTGTTGTGCGGGATGGGCATGGCCGCGCCGTGACGCGGCCGGTTTATCACTTAGAAATTGACTTGGTCACGCCCCTTGAGCCCGAGGATTTCCCGCGCTTCATCCGGCGTGGCGACCTGATGGCCGAGGGCTTCGATCACTGTGCGAATGCGCCGTACCTGGTCGGCGTTGGACGCGGCCAGTTTGCCCGGGCCATCCCACAGCGAATCCTCCAGGCCGACCCGGGCGTTGCTGCCCATGGACAGGCCCATGGTGGCCAGCGGAATCTGCCCACGGCCGGCGCCGAGGATCGACCACACGTAGTCGTCGCCAAACAGGCGGTCGGCGGTGCGGCGCATATGGGCCAGGTCTTCCGGGTGCCCGCCGATGCCGCCGCGCAAACCGAATACCGACTGGATAAACAACGGTGGTTTCAGCAGGCCGCGCTCCAGGAAATGGGCGGCGGTGTACAGGTGGCCGATGTCGTAGCACTCGATTTCAAAACGGGTGCGGTTCTCGGCGCAGGAATTGAGGATGTGGGTAATGTCGCGGAAGGTATTGCGAAAGATCCGGTCGTCGCTTTCTTCCAGGTACGGACGCTCCCAGTCATGCTTGAACTCGGTGAAGCGGTTGAGCATTTCGTACAGGCCGAAGTTCATCGAGCCCATGTTCAGCGAGGCCAGTTCCGGCTTGAACTGCATCACCGGTTGCAGGCGCTCTTCGACGCCCATGGTCGGTGCGCCGCCGGTGGTGATGTTGATCACCACATCGCTGGCGGCCTTGATGTGCGGCAGGAATTCGGCGAACAGCGCGGGGTCCTGGCTGGGACGGCCATCGATGGGATCACGGGCATGCAGGTGGACAATGGCGGCGCCGGCTTCGGCGGCACCGATGGCGGCGTCGGCAATTTCCTGCGCGGTGATCGGCAAATGCGGCGACATCGACGGCGTATGGATGGCACCGGTGACGGCGCAGGTGATGATCACAGGACGATTTTTGGACATGACGATTCTCCGACTTTTATTCTTATGAAAAAAATCCCGGGTGTAACTTGTGTGTTCTTCCCTGGCTAAACGCTGACGCGGCCTACAGGTACTCGACGTTACCGTCGACACTGATCGCCTGGCCGGTGACATTGCGGGCGGCGGGCGAGCAGAGAAACAAGGCCATGGCCGCGACGTCTTCGGCGGTGACCATGCGTTTGAGGGAGATCTTGTTCAGGTATTCCTGGCGCATCTCGGCTTCCGGCACACCGACCTGTTCGGCACGGGCGCGGATCACGCCGTCCATGCGCGGGCCTTCAACGATGCCGGGCAGCAAGGCGTTGACGCGGATGTCGCTTTCGCCCAGCTCCGAGGCCAGGGATTTCATCAGGCCGACGATGGCCCATTTGGTCGCCGCATATGGCGTGCGCCAGGCGTAGCCGAGGCGCCCGGCGACCGAGGCGATATGCAGCAGATGGCCGTGGGACGATTCCTTGAGCATCGGCACCGCGTGGTGGGCAAAGCGGTATTGCGCCGTCAGGTTGATATTGATCGTGGCTTGCCACTCGGCATCGCTGATGGCGTCGATGCCGCCGGTGGGCCCGGCAATCCCGGCGTTGTTGACCAGCACGTCCAGCCCGCCGAATTGCTCGCGCTGCACCTGGAACACCGCCTCGATCTGCGCGGCATCGCTCACGTCGGCACGGGTGGCGACAGTGCCCGGGTACTTGTCGCGAAACGCCGCCAGGGCCGCTTCGCTGACATCACACACATGCACCTTGGCACCCGCCTCCAGATAGGCCGCCGCCAACACTTCACCGATGCCGGCAGCCCCGCCGGAAATCAACACACGTAACCCAGGATAAGGCTGCAGCCGCTGTAGGATACTCATGCACGTTTACCTCCTGAAACAGACGACCGCGAACGGTCGTTCTTGACGAGCAGGCGCGCCAGGGAATCGGCGGCCTGCATGATGTCATCGGTCACGGCCGCGCGGGCACCGGCGCCATCGCGGGCGGCCAGGGCTTCGACGATGCGCGTATGCGCCTCCATCGAGCGTTGCAAGTGAGCTTTATCGGGGGCGACCAGGGCAAAACACGGGCCCATGTGCAGCCAGAAGTTTTCCACGGCGGCCATGGTCAATTCGGCCTGGGCGACGGCATAGATCCGACGGTGAAAGGCGAAGTTGGTCCACAGGTAGCGGGAAACGTCGACTTCGTCGGCGGCCTGTTGCATCTGTTGGCAGAGGTCGGAGATTTCGTCGAGGTCGGCTTTTTCCAGGAGCAATACGGCCTTTTCTGCCAGCAAACCTTCCAGGGCGACCCGCGCATCGCGGATTTCCCGCAGGCGTTCGACCGTCATCATGCGTACCCGCAGACGAGAGGTTTCGGTGACTTCAAAGGCGTTTTCGGCGCTGAGGCGCTGGAGGGCTTCGCGCACTGGCATGGGGCTGGAGCCGAGGGCTTCGGCGAGGCCGCGGATGGTGAGTTTCTGGCCGGGCTGGAAACGACCACTCATCAAGGCTTCGCGGATCTGGCGATAGACCTGGTCTTGCAAGGTATCGCGGGACACCTGGCGCAAGGTCGGAAGGAGTAGCGGGCCATCTGTCATGAGTCAAAACCTGTGTTGTCGTTCTTATGGCTCCAATATGTGATCACAAATCAAATATGTCAAATAGTTTCCCGTTGACGGTATGCACGACGCTGACTCTAATGAGCCCTTTCTCCAGCAAGGACCGCTGAACCATGAAATTTGCCTACACCATCGTCTACGTCCCGGACGTCGCTGCATCCCTGCAATTCTTCGAAAAAGCCTTCGGCTTCAGTCGCCGTTTCCTGCATGAATCGGGGGCCTATGGCGAGTTGGATACCGGTGATACCACCCTCTCTTTTGCAGCGCATGAGTTGGGCGAGATGAACTTCAAGGGCGGGCATGTGGAGGCGCATACTTCACGGCAACCGCTGGGGATGGAGTTGGGGTTTGTTACCGAGGATGTGTCAAAGGCTCATGCCAGAGCGCTGGCTGAGGGTGCGACAGAACTTGCTGCGCCGAGCACCAAGCCTTGGGGGCAGGTGGTGTCGTATGTGCGGTGCCCGGATGGGACGCTGGTGGAGTTGTGTACGCCGATTCAGTGAATCGTACTGTGGCGAGGGAGCTTGCTCCCGCTGGACCGGGCTGGCGCTCCAGTGCGAAGCGCTCTCAAAAATCTTGGGGCCGCTGCGC
>NZ_JBSVWQ010000091.1:0-23205 GCF_054071215.1 Pseudomonas sp. SDO5522_S412
GGTTACTTTTGGGGCGTTTGCCAAAAGTGACCCGCTGTAAGAGCGGAACCATAGGCGGCCGTTACCTAAATAACGGATATACACCCCCCCAAAAAAAATCGCAGTTAAACCTTTCCCCCACCCCACAGGTCTCTGAATTACCCCCCCAGAGCCCCAAGCATGGCCAAATCCCCCAACTTCGCCAAAGACTGGTTCACCGCCAAGGGCTGGAAACCGTTCACCTTCCAAAAAGACGTATGGCACGCAGTCAAGGAAGGCCAGTCGGGACTGCTCCACGCCAGCACCGGCGCCGGGAAAACCTACGCCCTGTGGTTCGCCGCCCTCAACCGCTTCGCCATCACCGAAACCACGCCCCGCAAACGCAAAGCCCCCGCGGAACCGCTGGCCGTCCTGTGGATCACCCCAATGCGCGCCCTGGCCGCCGACACCGCCCGCGCCCTTGAGGCCCCGCTCGAGTCACTGAAAATCCCCTGGACCGTCGGCCTGCGCACCGGCGACACCAGCAGCAGCGAACGCGCCCGCCAAACCCGCCGTCTGCCCACCACCCTGATCACCACCCCGGAAAGCCTCACGCTGATGCTCGCCCGCGCCGACAGCCAGCCCAGCCTGTCGCACCTGCGCATGGTGATAGTGGACGAATGGCACGAACTGATCGGCAACAAACGCGGCGTGCAATTGCAACTGGCCCTCGCCCGCCTGCGGCAATGGCAACCCGAGCTGATTGTGTGGGGCATTTCCGCAACCCTGGGTAATCAGGCCCACGCGTTGGAGGTGTTGATCCCACAAGGCGGCGGGATCAACGTCCAAGGCCAAACCACCAAACAGTTGCGAGTGGACACCCTGTTGCCACCGGTTATCGAGCGCTTTCCGTGGGCCGGCCATATCGGCCTGAAAATGCTCCCGCAAGTGGTGGCCGAAGTTGATGCCAGCAGCAGTTGCCTGGTGTTTACCAACACACGGGCACAATCGGAAATCTGGTACCAGGCCCTGCTCGACGCGCGCCCCGACTGGGCCGGAGTGATTGCCCTGCACCACGGCTCGCTGTCCCGGGAAACCCGGGACTGGGTGGAGCGAGCCCTGAAGGAGGGGCAACTGAAGGCCGTGGTGTGTACGTCGAGCCTGGACCTGGGGGTAGATTTCCTGCCGGTGGAACGGGTACTGCAGATTGGCTCCGCCAAGGGCGTAGCCCGGCTGATGCAGCGCGCAGGGCGCTCCGGCCACGCACCGGGCCGGCCGTCGCGGGTCACGCTGGTGCCAACCCACAGCCTGGAAATGGTGGAAGCCGCTGCCGCGCAGGACGCCATCGCTGAACGGCGCATAGAAGCGCGCCAGTCGCCTCACAAGCCGTTGGATGTGCTGGTGCAGCATCTGGTGAGCATGGCGCTGGGCGGCGGCTTTGTGCCGGATGAGCTGCTGGCGGAGGTGCGCACCGCGTGGGCCTATCGTGACCTGAGCGCAGCAGATTGGGCCTGGGCCCTGGGTTTCGTGCGCCATGGTGGCCTGTCACTGACGGCCTACCCGGATTACCGCCGCGTCGAGCCGGACGAACACGGCATCTGGCGCGTCCCCGACGCACGCCTGGCGCGGCGCCATCGCATGAGCGTGGGTACGATCGTCAGCGACGCCAGCATCCAGCTGAAATTCTGGAGCAAAGGCGGCGGTGGCAAGACCCTGGGCAGTGTCGAGGAAGGCTTTATTGCACGACTGAAGCCAGGGGATGGTTTCCTGTTCGCCGGCCGCTTGCTGGAGTTGGTACGGGTGGAAAACATGACTGCTTATGTGAAGCGCAGCACCGCGAAAAAGGCTGCCGTGCCACGCTGGAACGGCGGGCGCATGCCTCTTTCCAACGAGCTGGCCCAGGCGGTGGTCGAGCGCTTTGATGCGGCTGCCCACGGTCACTATCTCGGCCCGGAGATGCAAGCGGTGCAACCCTTGCTGGAAACCCAACTGCGCTGGTCCGGACTGCCGACCCGCGATCACTTGCTGGCCGAGGCCCTCAAGTCACGGGAAGGCTGGCATCTGTTCCTGTATCCGTTTGCCGGGCGCCAGGTGCATCTGGGGCTGGCGAGCCTGCTGGCCTGGCGCGTCAGCCGGCGGCAGGCGGTGACGTTCTCGATTGCGGTCAATGACTATGGGCTGGAACTGCTGAGTGCCACCGAAGTGGATTGGCCTGAGTTATTGGGCGGCGAACTGCTGAACGCGGATCATCTGCTGGATGACGTGGTAGCCAGCCTGAATGCCGGTGAGCTGGCCCTGCGACGTTTTCGCGAGATCGCGCGGATCGCCGGGCTGGTGTTCGCAGGCTATCCGGGCGCGCCGAAAAGTACGCGTCAGGTCCAGGCTTCCAGCGGTTTGTTCTTTGAGGTATTTAAGCAATATGACCCGCAGAACCTGCTGCTGACCCAGGCCGGGGAAGAAGTCCTGCGGGATGAGCTGGATATTCGTCGCCTGGAAGAGACCTTGCGCCACCTGTCTGGGTTGAAGCTGGACCTGCATCGCATCAAACGGCCTACGCCGTTGGCCTTTCCGCTGCTGGTGGAACGTTTTCGGGAAAGCCTGAGCTCGGAAAAACTCTCGGAGCGGATTGCGCGGATGGTCAAGGATCTGGAAAAAGTCGCCGATAACGGGAAGCCCTGATGCCCGCTCATTACCCGATACATCTGGCGGAAGAAGCGCTGTGGTTGCTCGCGGACAAGGCGGTGTACTGGCCTGCGAGAAAGTGCCTGCTGATCGCCGACGCGCATTTTGGCAAGGCGTCGGCCTATCGCAGCCTGGGCCAGCCAGTGCCACAGGGCACGACGACGGCCAACCTGCAGCGCCTGGACCGGTTGTTGGCGGCTTTCCCCGGCGCGCAGGTGATCTTTCTCGGCGACTTTCTCCACGGCCCCGGCTCTCACGCCAGCGGCACCCTGAACGCCCTGAGAGCCTGGCGTGAGCGTCATGCAGGCGTGGCGCTCACGCTGATTCGCGGCAACCACGACAAACGCGCTGGCGACCCGCCTGGCGATCTGAATATTGAGGTGGTGACCGAACCCTTGCTGATGGGCCCGTTTGCCTTGCAGCACGAGCCCGACGCCCATGCCAGCCACCATGTGCTGGCCGGGCACGTGCATCCGGTGTATCGCCTGCGGGGCAAGGGCCGGCAAAGCTTGCGCCTGCCGTGCTTCCTGATCGGCAACCAAGTCAGCCTGCTACCGGCGTTCGGCGCTTTTACCGGGGGTTATTCAGTGACGCAGGAAGAAGGCAGCCGGATCTTCGTGATCGGAGACCAGGAAGTATGGCCAGTGCGTTGAGCAACTGACCATTGGCGACACGTGCAGGAAATCAGGCCACAGGGGCGGGAGGCGGTTCGTCAGGGAGAGTGGGTTCGCCAGGCTCTTCAGGCTGGTTGGGCCAGGGATCATCGGGACCTGGCTGGCCGGGAATGCCGCCTGCGGCGGGATCGGCCATCAAGGACCAGGCCATCACACCAATCTGGTTGGGTTCAAGCCGGGCGAGTTCGGCGCTGATTCGCGGATCGAGCTTCATAGGGGACTCCTCAAGCGTGGCCCGGCGCGTTGTGCACGCGTCGGGGCAGTACACCCAATAGAGTGCATGCCCGCTGACAAATTCCCTTAGCCTGTAAGACGATTCGATCAAGTGCGTGGGAGAGTGACGCCGCGCTGGCCCTGATACTTGCCGCCACGGTCCTTATAGGACACTTCGCACTCTTCGTCGGATTCGAAGAACAGCATCTGCGCCACGCCTTCGTTGGCGTAGATTTTTGCCGGCAAGGTGGTGGTGTTGGAGAACTCCAGGGTGACGTGCCCTTCCCATTCCGGCTCCAGCGGCGTCACGTTGACGATGATGCCGCAGCGCGCGTAGGTGCTTTTGCCCAGGCAGATAGTCAGGACATTACGCGGGATACGGAAGAATTCGACGGTGCGCGCCAGGGCAAAGGAGTTTGGCGGGATGATGCAGACGTCGCTCTTGACGTCGACGAAGCTTTTTTCGTCGAAGTTTTTCGGATCGACGGTTGCCGAGTTGATGTTGGTGAACACCTTGAACTCATCGGCGCAGCGTACGTCGTAGCCGTAGCTGGAAACCCCGAACGAGATCAGCCGCTCAGCGCCTTCGCCACGCATCTGGCGCTCCACGAAGGGCTCGATCATGCCGTGCTCTTGCGCCATGCGGCGAATCCACTTGTCCGATTTGATGCTCATGGCGGGTGTCCTGAATAGCGAGGTGAAAAAATTCTGTTGGGCATCTTACCGGGGCTGGCCCCGTGGTTCAAAGGGGCGGCTGTTTTTCTTGGCGCCGCGCAGCCCCTGCTGGGCGGGGCGCACCTTCAATTGTGGGGTGTTGGTGCGGTATCAGGGTGCCGCCAGTCACGAAAATAGAGAAACCTTCGGAAATACCATTGGCACGTTCCGGAAAAAGGGTTAAGGTGGCGCCACTGTGCTGCTTGTGTCACTGAGAATCTCTACACGATATGTTGAATTTCGATCCAACCATCTCCAAGAATTTTTCCTGCTCTTTGCACTCAGTCTCGGCCAGGGCTTTTCCTGAGTCGCAGTTAACTTTGTCCAAGGAGATACACCATGTCTAATCGCCAAACTGGTACCGTTAAGTGGTTCAACGATGAAAAAGGCTTCGGCTTCATCACCCCACAATCCGGTGACGACCTGTTCGTTCACTTCAAAGCTATCCAATCCGACGGCTTCAAAAGCCTGAAAGAAGGCCAACAGGTTTCTTTCATCGCTACCCGCGGTCAGAAAGGCATGCAAGCTGAAGAAGTTCAAGTTATCTAACTTGTACTGATTTAGTCGAAAAGCCCCGCCCTCAAAAGCGGGGCTTTTTTGTGCCCGCTCGTTCCTACGCTCTGCGTGGGAATGCCTCTTGTGACGCTCTGCATCACGCTTTGGGACGCGGAGCGTCCTGGGCTGCATTCCCACGCAGAGCGTGGGAACGAGCAAAGAGGGGCTTTTTTTGTGCTCGGGATTTGCCAATCACACGATGTAATTCCATGCACAAAAAAATGTGGGAGCCCACCTATGTGGGAGCCGGGCTTGCCCGCGATAGCATCACCTCGATCTATCAGTTGCACCGAGGTGATGCTATCGCAGGCAAGCCAGCTCCCACACAAGCCCGCTCCCACATTTCATCCTGCGTCGCTTATTGAAACAACGACTCACTCGACAAGCCATTCTTCTCGAGGATCTCGCGCAAGCGCTTGAGGCCCTCGACCTGGATCTGCCGCACCCGCTCACGGGTCAAGCCAATCTCCAGGCCAACATCTTCCAGGGTGCTGCTTTCGTGGCCGCGCAGCCCGAAGCGGCGAATCACCACCTCACGCTGTTTGTCCGTCAGCTCCGAAAGCCACTGGTCGATGCTTTGCGACAGATCGTCGTCCTGCAGCAACTCACATGGGTCCGTAGGACGATCATCGGTCAGGGTGTCCAGCAGGGTTTTATCCGAATCCGGACCCAGCGAGACATCGACGGAAGACACTCGCTCATTGAGACCGAGCATGCGCTTGACCTCTCCCACCGGTTTTTCCAGCAGGTTGGCGATTTCTTCAGGCGAAGGTTCATGATCGAGTTTCTGTGTCAGCTCACGCGCCGCCCGCAGGTAGACGTTGAGCTCCTTGACCACATGGATCGGCAACCGGATCGTACGGGTCTGATTCATGATCGCCCGTTCGATGGTCTGACGAATCCACCAGGTGGCGTAGGTCGAAAAGCGGAAGCCCCGCTCAGGGTCGAACTTTTCCACCGCCCGGATCAGGCCGAGATTGCCTTCCTCGATCAAGTCCAACAGGGACAGCCCACGATTGACGTAGCGTCGGGCGATTTTCACCACCAGTCGCAGGTTGCTCTCAATCATGCGCTTGCGCCCAGCCGGATCGCCCTTTTGCGACAAGCGCGCAAAATGGACTTCTTCTTCGGGAGTGAGCAGAGGGGAAAAGCCGATTTCATTGAGGTACAACTGAGTCGCGTCGAGCGCCCGTGTGTAATCAATGTACTTGTGTTGCTTTAACGCGGTGGAGTTCTTGGATTTGGTGCGAACTGAAGGTACAGCAGGTCCCTCATTCGACATCGATTCCGTATCGATGACAGTCTCCATAAGGAGAACCTCATCGTCGATGTCAAACTCCGGCGCTTCTTTACTGAGAGCCATTGTTATAGTCCTTTGGTGAGTTCGACCTCAAGCTCAAGCGACGCCTTTATCCTTGGCAACGCTGGAGCCTGTTCCTACTACGTGAGGAACAGGCTGTGCAACACATCAACGACGGGGAAGGAATTGCAGCGGATCAACAGGCTTCCCTTGGCGGCGAATCTCAAAGTGCAGTTTCACCCGGTCTGTACCAGTTGACCCCATTTCGGCAATTGTCTGTCCGACTTTGACCTGCTGCCCCTCCCGAACCAACAGCCTGCGGTTGTGACCGTAGGCACTGACGTAGGTATCGCTGTGTTTGATGATGACCAGCTCGCCGTAGCCCCGTAAACCACTCCCGGCGTACACCACTGTCCCATCAGACGCAGCTAAAACAGGCTGTCCCAAATCCCCGGCGATATCAATGCCTTTATTCAAACTACCGTTTGAAGAGAATTTTCCAATAAGGATGCCATTTGAGGGCCATCCCCAGCCGGTCGGTGCGGGCCCCGCCGGCGGCATCGGCGCAGGTGCCGGCTTGCTCGCAACGCTAGGCGCGGCGGTGCCTGCAGGCCGGGTGATGATGGTGGTCTTGCTCGAAGACGACGGCGAAGAAGCCGTGTTTGTGACAACCGCGGTCGGTGTTGAACCGGTTCGTCCATCGAAACGAATGGTCTGACCTGGATGTATCGTGTATGGCACAGGGATGTTGTTACGGGCGGCGAGCGCCTTGTAATCCCAGCCATAACGAAAGGCGATCGAGAACATCGTATCGCCCTTGCGCACGACGTATTGGCCTGTGGTAACGGTAGGTTTCTGCGGTACCGCGTTATTGCGGTCGACCACCCGCGCACCACCGGATGGCGTGCTTGAACAAGCCGCCAGCAAGGAACTCAAGACAAGGCCAATCACCAGTCGCTGAAAGCTTGTTTGACTCATACGCTGTGCAATGACCGTGAGACTCACCCGCCGCTCCCTTTGTGGTGGCTGACTATGAACGCCTGTATCAGGCTTGAAATATGACGCAAGTATAACTGGCCGTTGGGTTTTTACTGGAAACACGACTCTAAAGAAAATTTCATCATGTTTAACTCCGACGGCTGATGATGTGGACTCAACAGACCCCGCTGTAAGACACATACCCGGCAATAGAATTCAGTACGCAGGAATAATTGATCAGGCCAGCGGACCGTTGAGCAGCGGGACAAAACGCACGGCGCCGAGCACATGCCGGGAAAAGCCCTCTTCCTCGCGAATGATCAACATTAATTGTTGCACTTCGCCGGAGCCCACCGGAATCACCAGGCGCCCGCCGGGAGCCAGTTGATCGAGCAAGGCCTGGGGCACGTCGGTCGCCACCGCGGTGACGATAATGCCGTTGTATGGCGCCAGTGCCGGCCAGCCTTCCCAGCCATCACCCCAACGGAACACCACGTTGCGCAGGTTCAACTCCACCAGGCGTTCCTTGGCCCGGTCTTGCAACACCTTGATGCGCTCCACAGAAAACACCCGCTCCACCAGCTGCGACAACACGGCCGTCTGGTAGCCGGAGCCGGTGCCGATTTCCAGCACCTTGTCCAGCGGGCCCGCCGCCAGCAGCAACTCACTCATCCGCGCCACCATATAGGGCTGGGAGATGGTCTGGTTGTGGCCGATGGGCAAGGCTGTGTCTTCATAGGCGCGGTGCGCCAGGGCTTCATCGACAAACAGATGCCGCGGGGTACGCCGGATGACTTCCAGCACCTGGGCATTGGACAGCCCTTCTTCATACAGGCGCTGGATCAATCGCTCGCGGGTGCGCTGGGAGGTCATCCCGATGCCCCGGCGCAGCAGGTCGTCTTGTTCACGAGCCATCAGCGCAGCCCCTCCAGCCAGCCATCGAGGCTACTGAAGGCATCACTGAAGGTGCGATCGAGTTGCAACGGGGTAATCGAGACATAACCTTGCATCACCGCATGAAAGTCCGTGCCCTCGCCACCGTCCTCGGCATCGCCGGCAGCGGCAATCCAGTACCCTTCCCTGCCACGCGGGTCGACCACCTTCAGCGGCGCTGCCGCACGGGCACGGTGGCCGAGGCGGGTCAGCTGGATACCGCGAATGTGGTCCAGGGGCAGATTGGGAATATTGACGTTGAGCACCGTGCGCGGCGGCAGGACCAGGGTGTCATGGGCCTCCACCAGCTTGCGGGCGAAATACGCCGCAGTCGCCAGGTTGTCCAATTGACGGGACGCAAACGAAAAAGCGAACGAGGTCCGACCGAGGAAGCGCCCTTCAAGGGCTGCCGCCACCGTACCGGAATACAGCACGTCGTCACCCAGGTTGGCGCCCAGGTTGATCCCGGAAACCACCAGGTCCGGCTCGCGGTCCAGCAGGCTGTTGATCGCCAGGTGCACGCAGTCGGTCGGCGTGCCATTCACGCTGATAAAGCCGTTGGGCAACGTCTGTGTATGCAACGGACGGTCGAGCGTCAGCGAGCTGCTGGCGCCGCTTTTGTCCTGGTCCGGGGCAACCACCACGCACTCGGCGTAATCCGCCAGCGCAGCATGAAGCGCGGCAAGGCCGGGTGCAGTGACCCCGTCGTCGTTAGATATCAGAATACGCATGGGCTGTCCGTCTGCCCCACCGGCACCAGATCTACAAGCTCGCGCACCAAGACAGTGGCGAAGCATCCAGCCGGCAGGACGAATTCCAATTGCAGAATGTCAGGTTCGGGATAATGCCACGTCAACCCGCCAATGGGCAGTCGAAGAATGCGACGTTCCTGGCTCATGCCGGCATTCACCAGCCAATCCCGCAGTTCGGCTTCACCGTCGGCAATCGCCTGTTCCAGCGCAAAGGTTGCCCCCGCCGCCGGCGAATCACCTTCGCCCCACTGCGGGCCGGTGGGATGCAGGTCGAGGATTGCCAGGCGCGGGTCGCTGCATTCAGCCTCCCCCGCCGGGAAAAAGCTGCGGCTGTCGGTAAACGCCAGCAAGTCACCGACCTGGGCGCGCTGCCAGGAACCGTCGGCCACCCGCGCCGCCAGCACTTTATTGAACAGGAAGCTGCGGGCCGTCGAGAGCAGGCGCGAACGCACATTGCGCTGCTCCGGCAAGGCCTTGCGCGCCGCCCAGTCACGGGCATCGACGACGTTGCCGCCGTTATGGCCGAAACGCTGGGCGCCGAAATAGTTGGGAATGCCTTGCCTGGCGATCAGTTGCAGGCGGGCGTCGATGGCCGCCGCATCCCCGGCAAACTGGGTCAGGCGCAAGGTAAAGCCGTTGGCCGAATGCGCGCCGCGCTGCAGCTTGCGCTTGTGACGGCCGGTCTTGAGGATCTTCAGGGTGTCGTTTTCAGCCGCGCTCAGGTCCGGGTCCGCCTTGCCCGGCAACTGCACGCTGAACCACTGGCGTGTCAGCGCCTGGCGGTCCTTGAGCCCGGCGTAGCTGACGGTACGCAACGGCACGCCCGCCGCCTTGGCAATCCGCCGCGCCGCCTCTTCGGTATTCAGGCCGCGCTTTTCCACCCACAACCACAGGTGTTCACCCTCGCCGGTCAGCGGGATATCCAGCACTTCATCCACCTGGAAGTCTTCAGCGGTGGCCTTCAGAACAGCGCTGCCCAAGGCCTCGCCATAGGCACGCGGGCCCAGCAGTTGCAGATCATTCATGCGCGCAGCAACAAGGCAACGGAGTGCACGGCAATGCCCTCTTCGCGACCGGTAAACCCGAGCTTTTCGGTGGTGGTGGCTTTTACGTTCACTTGATCCAACTCAACTTGAAGATCCGCGGCAATCAGCGCGCGCATCGTTTCGATATGCGGGGCCATCTTGGGCGCCTGGGCGACGATGGTGTTGTCGACGTTGCCGACCTTCCAGCCCTTGGCATGGATCAAGCCGACCACGTGACGCAACAGCACACGACTGTCCGCGCCCTTGAAGGTCGGGTCGGTGTCCGGAAAGTGCTTGCCGATGTCGCCCAACGCGGCTGCGCCGAGCAAGGCATCGCTCAAGGCATGCAGCACCACGTCGCCGTCGGAATGAGCCAGCAACCCGTGGTGGTGCGCGATCCGCACGCCGCCCAGGGTGATGAAATCGCCTTCGGCGAAACGGTGCACATCATAGCCGTGGCCAATACGCATAAAAAAACGCCCCGATTTAATTCAGGGCGTGATTCTACCTACTTTTGCCTCACATTAACCGAGCAAAGCGCGCGCGTGATGGCGTAAGTGGTCTTCGATGAAGCTGGCGATAAAGAAGTAGCTGTGGTCATAGCCCGGTTGCAGGCGCAGCTCCAGCGGATGGTTCGCCGCCCTGGCCGCTTGTTGCAACGCTTCAGGCTTGAGCTGCACCGCGAGGAAATCGTCGCGGTCGCCCTGGTCCACCAGCAATGGCAGCTTTTCCGAGGCTTCGCTGATCAACACGCAGGCATCCCATTCGCGCCATTTCGAGCGCTCTTCGCCGAGGTAGCGGGAGAATGCCTTCTGGCCCCACGGGCAATCCATCGGGTTGTTGATCGGCGAGAACGCCGACACCGACTGATAACGCCCCGGGTTGCGCAAGGCACACACCAGCGCACCATGGCCGCCCATGGAGTGGCCGCTGATCCCGCGTTTGGCCGACGCCGGGAAATGCGCCTCGACCAATGCCGGCAACTCCTGCACCACGTAGTCATGCATCCGATAGTGCTGGGCCCAGGGCTCCTGGGTGGCGTTCAGGTAGAAACCGGCGCCCAGGCCAAAGTCCCAGGCGTTGTCCGGATCACCCGGCACACCGGGGCCGCGCGGGCTGGTGTCCGGCGCAACAATGATCAACCCCAGCTCGGCTGCCATGCGTTGCGCGCCGGCCTTCTGCATGAAGTTCTCATCGGTGCAGGTCAGGCCCGATAGCCAGTACAGCACCGGCAATTTTCCGCCCTGCTCCGCTTGCGGTGGCAGGTACACGGCGAAGGTCATGTCGCAACCCAGCACGTCGGAATGATGCTTGTAGCGTTTATGCCAGCCGCCGAAGCTTTTCTGGCACGACAGGTTTTCCAGACTCATGGCCGACCTCAGAAGTGAATGACGGTGCGGATGCTCTTGCCTTCATGCATCAGGTCAAACGCCTTGTTGATATCTTCCAGGCCCATGGTGTGGGTGATGAACGTATCCAGCGGGATTTCACCGGCCTGGGCCATTTCCACATAGCTTGGCAACTCGCTGCGACCGCGCACGCCGCCGAACGCCGAACCGCGCCAGACGCGGCCGGTGACCAGTTGGAACGGACGGGTCGCGATTTCCTGGCCGGCACCGGCCACACCGATGATCACCGACTCGCCCCAACCTTTGTGGCAGCACTCAAGGGCCGCACGCATCAGTTGGACATTGCCGATGCACTCGAAGGAAAAGTCGACGCCGCCGTCGGTCAAATCGACGATCACGTCCTGGATCGGGCGGTCGTAGTCTTTCGGGTTGATGCAGTCGGTGGCACCCAGCTGCCTGGCGATTTCAAACTTGGCCGGGTTGATGTCGATGGCAATGATGCGGCCGGCCTTGGCTTTCACCGCGCCGATCACCGCCGACAGGCCGATGCCGCCCAGGCCGAAGATGGCCACGGTGTCGCCTGGCTTGACCTTGGCGGTGTTGATCACTGCACCGATACCGGTGGTGACGCCACAGCCCAGCAGGCAGACTTTTTCCAGCGGCGCTTCTTTGGGAATCTTCGCTACGGAGATTTCCGGCAGCACGGTGTATTCGGAGAAGGTCGAAGTGCCCATGTAGTGGAAAATCGGCTGGCCCTTGTAGGAAAAGCGCGAGGTGCCATCTGGCATCAGGCCTTTGCCCTGGGTGGCGCGAATCGCCTGGCAGAGGTTGGTCTTGCCCGACAGGCAGAATTTGCACTTGCCGCATTCCGGGGTGTACAGCGGGATCACGTGGTCGCCCACCGCCACCGAGGTCACGCCTTCGCCGATGGCTTCAACCACGGCGCCGCCTTCGTGGCCGAGGATCGACGGGAAAATGCCTTCCGGGTCCGCGCCCGACAGGGTGTAGGCATCGGTATGGCACACACCGGACGCCACCACCCGCAACAGCACCTCGCCCGCCTTGGGCATGGCCACATCCACTTCAACGATCTCGAGGGGTTTCTTGGCTTCGAAGGCTACGGCCGCGCGGGACTTGATCATCCGGTTTCTCCATCGGGTTAAAAACGTAAGGCCGGCAGTGTAAAACATGCTCATCTGATTAATAATCCAGACAAAAGCAAAACATTATTGCCGCACAGGGACAATCAGCATGCTGGAAAACCGCTGGGAGGGCATCGACGAGTTTGTCGCCGTGGCCGAATGCAGCCAATTCACCGCGGCCGCCGAGCGCCTGGGCGTGTCGTCGTCCCATATCAGCCGCCAGGTCGCGCGACTGGAAGAGCGCCTGCAAACACGCTTGCTGTATCGCAGCACGCGCAAGGTGACATTGACCGAAGCCGGCCAGACCTTCCTGCAACATTGCCAGCGATTGCAGGACGGTCGCGAAGAAGCCTTGCGCGCCGTGGGCGACCTGGCCAGCGAGCCCAAGGGAATGTTGCGCATGACCTGCGCAGTGGCTTACGGCGAGCGTTTTATCGTGCCGCTGGTGACGCGGTTCATGGCGCTTTATCCGCAATTGCGCGTGGACGTGGAATTGACCAACCGCCAGCTGGACCTGGTGCACGAAGGCCTGGACCTGGCGATTCGCCTCGGGCGCCTGGCGGATTCGCGCATGGTTGCCAGCCGCCTCGCACCGCGGCGTATGTACCTGTGCGCGTCACCGTCCTACCTGGCCAGGTACGGGCGGCCACATAGCTTGTCGGAGTTAAGCCGGCATAACTGCCTGATCGGCAGCTCGGATATTTGGCAACTGGCCCAGGACGGGCGCGAATTTTCCCAGCGGGTACAGGGAAACTGGCGCTGCAACAGCGGGCAAGCGGTGCTGGATGCGGCCCTGCAAGGTGTCGGTCTTTGCCAGTTGCCGGACTATTACGTGCTGGAGCATTTGCACAGCGGCGCACTGGTGTCGTTACTCGAAGCCCATCAACCGCCCAACACCGCGGTTTGGGCGCTGTACCCGCAACAACGCCACCTTTCGCCCAAGGTGCGAAAACTGGTGGACTTTCTCAAGGAGGGCCTGGGCAACCATCCCGTCTACCTGCGATAGACAGCTACCGCCCATGCAGCGCCTGAGTGCCGGTAAATAGCCTTTTTTACTGCGTAACCAGGCACCTCCATGATAACCAACGGCCCGCAACTCCAGCGCATCAGTCATTTCGTTCGCAAGGTCCTGGCGGATTTCCCCGTACCTTCGCAAATCGCCGCCCAGTTGATCCGCGAGCGGGTACAGCCCCTCAGCCAGGTCGAGTTCGACCCGGATACCACCCTCCTCGCCACCCTCGAATACAACACCGACAATCCCAATGCGGCCTTCACCGCCGTGGTGATCCAGTCGATGTCGCTGACCGAGGCCATGATCTGCAATGCGCCCCAGCCCCCGGGCGGCATGCTCAATACCACCGGGTTTTCCACCACTGCACCTTATTTCAATATTGTCAGCGAGCTGCCGCGCTTGATGGATAACCGGATTCCGGCAATGTTCAACGAAGAGTTCATCGTCTCGGGCTGGATCCCGCCAAGGCGTTATGAGGCGCTGTATCTGCAAAGCCAGCCCCAGGTTTACGACCCGAGCACGCAGCTGCAGATTTCACCAAAAACCTTCAGGCACATCGTTAACTCAAGCCATTTCGAACAAACCTACGACGAGGCGATCGGCAAGTTCTGGAGCAGCCACCGGGAAAACTACAACACCCTGATGCGCATCGCGTTCACCAAAGCCTATCTGGAACAGTTCCATGAGTTCACCCTGACCGTGGCAGAGAGACAGCTGGCGGCACGGGCGGCGGGAATCGCCATGGACAAGAACCACGACAACCTCACCCTGGAGGATTTCCAGGAGCCCTATCGCCTCGACCCAAACCTGTCCCTGCGGCTATTGCGCGTTCACAACAGCGAATCCACCGACATCCTGACCATCACCGATAACCAAAGCCAGGTGACCCTGCTCTATATCCCGGGCAACTCCTCGCCCTTCCATGGGTTCAATAACCCGGCAGACATGCGCAGTTGGCTGGTGGAAACGGCAAGGGACGCCACTCAACGCAAGGCGCTGACCCAACACTTCGACGAGGACGCCATCGACTCCGGCCTGATCTACAGCGGCGTGGAGGAGGCACTGGTGGGGATGGCGGTGTTTCCGAAGCCGGCAACCTCCCCGGGTTTGTTCAACAGCCTGCGGGCCGATAACTACTGGGATCCCGAGCAGTACATCAATAACCCGATGTATCCGGCACTGGGCAGTAACCCGTTTGAGTTCATCGCCCGGCAGATCAGGGTACGCCTTGCAAAAGTAGCGGCGCGAAGCTTTATTTCGCCCCTGGATACGCTCAAGGCCGACACCCTGGATGCCCTGGAAAAAGCCTGCATCCTGGCGGTTCCCGTGGCACTGGCCATGGGCAACGCACTACTGGCGGAATTTTGCTTCCTGACCTCCGGCGCGACTGAAATGGTGGTGGGTGCCGACGACCTGCTGCGCGGCAAACCCCACGCGAAGGAGCGCATTGTATTCGGCGCCCTTAACGCGCTGCCGGTGGTCGCCCATGGCGTGTCCAAGGGGCTCAAGGGCCTCGAAAGCCTGCGCCCCACCCTGGGCCCGGCAGTACGCCAGGATGCGGGCCGGATCAGCGTCAGCGCCATCAACGAAACCTCCATGGCGGCCAACACCGAGACGCGCACCCTGAGCCCACGGATGACTCCCGGCGGCCTGCAGACCATCCGGATTCACGGCGACCTGTACCTGACCTACAAGACCCCCAATGAATCAGGCTTCTTCGAACTGTTCGTAATGGCTCCCAACGCGCCAAACACGCTGCAATCCACCGGCCTGTATGCCATCCAGAGCGCCGACCTGAAGTGGCGCACGGCCGGGCTGGCCGGCGGAGGCGCATTTCGCAATGCCTGGCAAAGGGTCTACACGCTGTTCGGCGGCCCGCAACACTCGACGTTCTACAGTGCCTACGAGATGCCACCCCCCGCACGCGAGACCGTTTCGGAGATGCTCACCGACACCAGTTCGTTTTCGGAAAACCTTGAACCCGTGGGCAGCGGTGCCCAGCCGGTGAAAGACACCCGCAAGTTGTTTTTCGAGAAAAGAACCAAGCTGTCTGAAGATGCCACGATATTCTTTGCCAACTTGTCGTTTTCACCGATGCGGCCGGTGCTTCCAAGGCTCAGCCTGAATGAATCGCAGCCGACCATCATTCAAAAATTGCTGCACGCCAGCGACGGCCTGGTGATCGGCGAAAGCCATGGAGCCCTGTCGAGCAAGGCGTTCCTGATCAACAACATGCCGCTGTTGGCCAGCGAGGGGGTCAAACGCCTCTATTTCGAGCATCTGCTGACGGATGTACACATGCCCTTGCTCAAGGCGTTCTACCGTACCCGAAGCGCGGTGATGCCCGAGGAACTCAAGGGCTTCCTCAACAACATCTACCCGCCGTTGCGCGACCGGCACTACTCGTTCGTCAACATCGTCACCGCAGCCCGTGACGCCGGGATCAAAATCCAGCCGATCGACTGCACTGTCAGCTACATGCTGCGCGACCTGCCCGACACCGCCGACAACTTGCGCCAGCGCATGATGAACTTCTACGCCACCGAGGTGATTCAATGGATCCAGACCACCAAGCCGCGCCCGGGAAAATGGGTCGCACTGGTGGGTGACAGCCATACCAATACCTACAAAGGGATTCCGGGGATCGCCGAACTCACCGGCAGCATCGGCCTGCGGATCGAGGATGCAGCGGCTGGCGGGCACCTCGGCGTCGAAGTGGACACGGGACGCACCGCCAGCCTGGGCATCGGCAAGGGTGAGGGAACGGTCAAGGCCAACCTGGTCCTGCGGGTGGACCGCGCCAGCTTGCAACGCCCGGCGCAACCGGCGCCCGGCCCCTCCCAGCCCCAGGCCAGGACGCCACAGACGCTGCTGACCAAGCCAGGCCAGTTCATGCTGACCCCGGCCACCGTCACGACACCGGCACACCTTCACTACCGTTCACGGCGAGGCGACGTACGCCATTTCAGGATCGATCAACAGGGCAGCCGATACGCCATCAGCGCGCCCGGTTGGGCCGTGGACGGCAAACCGTTCGACAGCATTCAGGCGCTGGTGGATGAGTTCAAGACCCCGGCCGGGGTTGAACAGATGACGGTGTGAGCGTCAGGAAGACTGGAAAGTCCGACGCTGGCGCAGCCATTCAAGGTCTTCCGGGCGGGTGACCTTGAGGTTGTCGGAACGGCCTTCGATCAGGCGAGGCGCATGCCCGGCCCATTCCATGGCCGAGGCTTCGTCGGTGATGACCACGTCCGAGACCAGGCTGTCGGCCAAGGCCCGGTGCAGCGCGCCAAGGTGGAACATCTGCGGGGTGTAGGCCTGCCAGATCGGCGTGCGATCAACCGTTTCCAACACACGCCCGTGCTTGTCGGCGCGCTTGAGGGTGTCCCGCGCCGGCACGGCCAGCAGCCCACCCACGCTGTCGTCGGCCAGTTCAAAGAGCAACTTGTCCAGGTCATCGCGGCTGAGGTTCGGCCGGGCGGCGTCATGCACCAGCACCCAATCGTCATCGCTGGCGCCCTGGCCGTGCAGGTAAAGCAAGGCATTGAGGACCGAACCCGAGCGTTCTTCGCCGCCGTCAACGCGCACAATGCGTGGGTCGGTGGCGCAAGCCAGGGTCGGCCAGTAAGGGTCATCCATCGCAACGCTGACCACCAGCCCCTTGAGGCCCGGATGATCGAGGAAACAGCCAAGGCTGTGTTCGAGAATAGTGCGCCCACCCAATTGCAAGTACTGCTTGGGACGGTCCGCGGCCATACGGGCACCCACGCCCGCGGCAGGAATCACGGCCCAGAAGGCCGGTGACGAAATGCTCATTGGGCCAACTGGTAGAGGGTTTCGCCCTCCTTGACCATGCCCAACTCATGGCGAGCCCGCTCTTCAACGGTCTCCATGCCTTTTTTCAATTCAAGTACTTCGGCATCGAGCACGCGATTGCGCTCCAGCAACACCTCGTTTTCGGCGTGCTGTGCGGCAATTTGCTGGGTCAGTTCGGTGACCTGCGCCAAGCTGCCATTCCCCACCCAAAGGCGGTACTGCAGGCCAGCCAGCAGCAAGAGCAAGACGAGGAACAACCAATTGGGACTGCGCATCGAATATCGGGTATCCAGTGAAAAAAGACAGCCATGCAAAACTTTTGCAGCAACTGATAGCACGAAGCCTGGAAAAACCAGGCTTGTGCTTGTTAGTCATGAGATTAGCGCCGAAATTCACGCTGCCGTGATTTTTCCGACGTAATCCGCTGACCTTTTACCATTTAACAATCAGCCGCGAAACTCGCTGCGACCGTTGTACTTGGCTTTGCCGCCCAGTTGCTCTTCGATACGCAGCAATTGGTTGTACTTGGAAACGCGATCGGAACGGCACAGGGAACCGGTCTTGATCTGCCCAGCCGAAGTGCCCACGGCCAGGTCGGCAATGGTCGAGTCTTCGGTTTCGCCGGAGCGGTGGGAGATCACGGCGGTGTAGCCCGCAGCCTTGGCCATCTGGATGGCTTCCAGGGTTTCGGTCAGGGTGCCGATCTGGTTGAACTTGATCAGGATCGAGTTGGCGATCTTTTTGTCGATGCCTTCTTTCAGGATCTTGGTGTTGGTCACGAACAGGTCGTCGCCCACCAGTTGGATCTTCTCGCCGATCTTGTCGGTCAACACTTTCCAGCCAGCCCAGTCGGACTCGTCCAGGCCGTCTTCGATCGAGATGATCGGGTAGCGCTCGGTCAGGCCCTTGAGGTAGTCAGCAAAACCTTCCGAGGTGAACACGTGGCCTTCGCCGGACAGGTTGTACTTGCCGTCTTCGTAGAATTCGCTGGCCGCGCAGTCCAGGGCCAGGGTCACGTCGGTGCCCAGCTTGTAGCCAGCGTTGGCCACGGCTTCGGAGATCACTTTCAGTGCGTCTTCGTTGGACGCCAGGTTCGGCGCGAAACCACCTTCGTCACCCACTGCAGTGCTCAGGCCACGGGCCTTCAGCACAGCCTTGAGGTGATGGAAAATCTCGGTGCCCATGCGCAGGCCTTCGGAGAAGGTCTTGGCGCCAACCGGCTGCACCATGAATTCCTGGATGTCGACGTTGTTATCAGCGTGCTCGCCACCGTTGATGATGTTCATCATCGGAACCGGCATCGAGTAGACACCCGGAGTGCCGTTCAGGTTGGCGATGTGGGCGTACAGCGGCAGGTCCTGGTCCTGTGCAGCGGCCTTGGCAGCGGCCAGGGACACGGCGAGGATGGCGTTGGCGCCCAGGCTGCCTTTGTTTTCGGTACCGTCGAGCTTGATCATCGCGTGATCGAGGGCTTTCTGGTCAAGTGGATCCTTGCCCAGCAGCAGGTCGCGGATCGGGCCATTGATGTTGGCCACCGCCTTGAGTACACCCTTGCCCAGGTAACGGCTCTTGTCGCCATCACGCAGTTCCAGTGCTTCGCGGGAACCTGTGGAAGCACCGGACGGCGCGCAGGCGCTGCCGATGATGCCGTTATCGAGAAGCACGTCGGCTTCGACGGTAGGGTTGCCACGGGAGTCGAGAACTTCACGACCTTTGATGTCGACGATTTTTGCCATTGTTGTAAACACTCCAAAGTTGACGAAAACGACGCAGCTGAAGGAAATCTTTTGACCGACCGCAAGGGTGGAACAACGGGCAGGCTTGCAGGCGACAAGGCTCAGGCCTGCGGGCCTGAGCGTAAAGCGAGGGAAAGTCTACCGGAGAAATGGCGCTTACGCGGTCTCTACCGTCGGAAAACTCTTGACCAGGTCGTCCAACTGCTTCAACTGGGCCAGGAATGGCTCCAGCTTGTCCAGGCGCAGGGCGCATGGGCCGTCGCACTTGGCGTTGTCCGGGTCCGGGTGGGCTTCCAGGAACAAACCTGCCAGGGACTGGCTGATGCCGGCCTTGGCCAGGTCCAGTACCTGGGCACGGCGCCCGCCAGCGGAATCGGCGCGACCACCGGGCATTTGCAGCGCGTGGGTCACGTCGAAGAACACTGGGTATTCGAACTGTTTCATGATGCCGAAACCGAGCATGTCCACCACGAGGTTGTTGTAGCCGAAGCTCGAACCACGCTCGCAGAGGATCAACTGGTCGTTACCCGCTTCCACGCACTTGTTCAGGATATGTTTCATTTCCTGAGGCGCGAGGAACTGGGCTTTCTTGATATTGATCACAGCGCCGGTCTTGGCCATCGCGACCACGAGGTCGGTCTGGCGCGACAGGAAGGCCGGCAACTGGATGATGTCGCACACCTCGGCAACCACGGCTGCCTGCTCAGGCTCGTGGACGTCGGTGATGATCGGCACGCCGAAGGCTTGCTTGATGTCCTGGAAGATCCGCATGCCTTCTTCAAGGCCCGGGCCGCGGTAGGAAGTCACGGACGAACGGTTGGCCTTGTCGAAGCTGGCCTTGAACACGTAGGGGATACCGAGTTTCTCGGTCACCTTCACGTACTCTTCACAGACCTGCATCGCCATGTCGCGGCTTTCCAGCACGTTCATGCCGCCGAACAGCACCATGGGCTTGTCGTTGGCAATCTCGATGTCGCCTACGCGAATGATCTTCTGGGCCATCAGGTTTACGCCTTCTTCTGATGTTGCGTCAGTGCTGCTTTAACGAAGCCGCTGAACAACGGGTGACCGTCGCGCGGGGTCGAGGTGAACTCCGGGTGGAACTGGCAAGCCACGAACCATGGATGATCCGGTGCTTCAACCACTTCAACCAGCGCGCCATCACCGGAACGACCGGAGATTTTCAGGCCGGCTTCCATGATTTTCGGCAGCAGGTTGTTGTTCACTTCGTAGCGGTGACGGTGACGCTCGACAATCACGTCCTTGCCGTAGCAATCGTGAACCAAGGACCCCGGCTCCAGCAGGCAATCCTGCGCGCCGAGGCGCATGGTGCCGCCCAGGTCGGAGGCTTCGGTACGGGTTTCGACGGCGCCGGTGGCATCTTCCCACTCGGTGATCAGGCCCACGACCGGATGGCCGCTGGTGCGATCGAACTCGGTGGAGTTGGCGTCTTTCCAGCCCATTACGTTACGGGCGAACTCGATGACCGCCACTTGCATGCCCAGGCAGATACCCAGGTACGGCACCTTGTTCTCACGAGCGTACTGGACGGCAGTGATCTTGCCTTCCACGCCACGCAGACCGAAGCCGCCCGGAACCAGGATGGCGTCAACGCCTTCCAGCAACGCGGTGCCCTGGTTCTCGATGTCTTCGGAGTCGATGTAGCGCAGGTTGACCTTGGTACGGTTGCTGATGCCCGCGTGGCTCATCGCTTCGATCAGCGACTTGTAGGCGTCCAGCAGTTCCATGTACTTGCCGACCATGGCGATGGTGACTTCATGCTCAGGGTTGAGCTTGGCGTCGACCACGGCTTCCCACTCGGACAGATCGGCGCCGCCACACTGCAGGCCGAAGCGCTCGACGACAAAATCATCCAGGCCCTGGGAATGCAGGATGCCCGGGATCTTGTAGATGGTGTCGGCGTCTTCCAGGGCGATTACCGCACGTTCTTCAACGTTGGTGAACTGGGCGATCTTGCGACGGGACGCGATGTCGATCGCGTGGTCGGAGCGGCACACCAGCACGTCCGGCTGCAGGCCGATGGAACGCAGTTCCTTGACCGAGTGCTGGGTAGGCTTGGTTTTGGTTTCGCCGGCGGTGGCGATGTACGGCACCAGCGTCAGGTGCATCAGCATCGCGCGCTTGGCGCCGACTTCGAAACGCAACTGGCGGATGGCTTCGAGGAACGGTTGGGATTCGATGTCACCCACGGTGCCACCGATCTCGACCATCGCCACGTCGGCATCGCCTGCACCCTTGATGATGCGGCGCTTGATTTCGTCGGTGATGTGCGGGATCACCTGGATGGTTGCACCCAGGTAGTCACCACGGCGCTCCTTGCGCAGCACGTGCTCGTAGACACGGCCGGTGGTGAAGTTGTTGTTCTGGGTCATGGTCGTGCGGATGAACCGCTCGTAGTGGCCCAGGTCCAGGTCGGTCTCGGCGCCGTCGTGGGTGACGAACACTTCACCGTGCTGGAACGGGCTCATGGTGCCCGGGTCAACGTTGATGTACGGGTCCAGCTTGAGCATGGTGACCTTAAGTCCCCGCGCCTCCAGGATGGCCGCCAATGAAGCGGAGGCAATGCCTTTCCCCAATGAAGAAACAACACCGCCCGTGACGAATATGTAGCGCGTCATGAAAAACCCTAGAAGTCTGCGTTAAAGCGGTCCGAGCCGCCGGGGAAAGCGAAGGAAGGCCGAAGCCCCCGATCACCTGCATTAATCACAGTGCACCTTTCAAAAAAACCGCCGCGTTGTGACAGACCAGCAATGAAATACCGGTACGTTGATCGCTACACATTTTTTGGAATCGCCCAGCAAAGACTGCTTGGTAATCGGCAACTGCTGCGATTCAGGCGAATCCACAGAAGTTGTATCAAGAAGGGAGCGTAGTCTACCGGAAAGGCTCTATCAGCTCAAACCTTGATCGCAGGTTGGTGGCGCCCAATGTAATTGCCAGCCGGTACCGCCACCCGCCGCAAGCCCCGGCAGGTTGGCCACAGCCAGCAATTGTTGGCCCTGATACAGCAGCGGCAATCTGCCACGGATGAAGCCTGGCACCGCACTTTCGTTAAGCAAGCGCTTCAGGTCGCGCCGGCCCCGGCCTGGCAATTCCATGATTTCACCGCCCTGGCGATAACGGATGCTCAGGGGGCCTTCGGGTGCACTGCCGCTGAAGCGCACTTGGCCGTTACCGGGTAACTGTAGTGGGTTTTGCGGGTGCGGCCAGCTCACCGATGCGTCAGAAAATTCCGACCAACTGGCAGGTAACCACCAGATAAGTCCACCACAACGGTGCAATTGACCGTCGGCCAGGCGCCACAGTGGCTGTGCATCGTGTTTGGCGTCGCGCAAGGTCGCCCAGCCGGTCCAGTGGTCACTGTCGGGCAAGCGTGTCAGCGGTGTCAGCCAGTGCATGAGTGCGTTGCGCTGGCGGGCCTCGGAGAGCGCGGCAAGCGGTTCAAGGGTCAGCGAAGGCAATGCCAGCCAGGGAAACACCGGGTGCTGGCTGGCGGCCAGCAGGTCCATCTGCGCCAGTTCGTCGAGCAAGCCCTGGGCTTCGCTCAAGTGTTCAGCGCTGCGGGCCATGGTGCTGACGGCCTGGGGCCAACGTTCGGTCAACTGCGGGAAAACATGGTGGCGCAGGTAATTGCGGGAGAAACGCGGATCAGCGTTCGACGGGTCTTCGATCCAGGTCAATTGATGTTCACGGGCGTAGGCTTCAAGCTCGGCGCGAGACACATCCAGCAAGGGTCGCACCAGATAGCCATCTGCCAAAGGGCGCTGCGCGGGCATTGCCGCCAGGCCACGCACGCCAGCCCCACGCAACAGCCGAAACAGTAAGGTTTCAGCCTGGTCGTCGCGGTGCTGGCCCGTGATCAGCAACTCCCCCGCCCCGATGACCTCGGCAAACGCCTGATACCGCGCGTCACGGGCCGCGCGCTCCAGGCTTGCACCTTGTTGCACTTGCACGCGGATCACCCGCAAAGGCACGCACAAGGCGTCGCACACGGACTGGCAATGGGCCGGCCACGCATCCGCCGCAGCTTGCAGCCCATGATGAACATGGATAGCGCTGAGTGGCGGGAGCTTGTCGATTTTGGCCAGCGTGGCCAGGAGGTGCAGCAGGACGGTGGAGTCGAGGCCGCCGGAGAAGGCGATATGCCAGGCCGGGGCGTTGCGCCAGGGCGCGACGGCTTGCAGGAGCTTGGCGGTTAACGTGGGCTTCATAGCAAAGTACGCCATCAATCTGGAATGCGATAACCCAGCATACACAAAGCAAATGTGGGAGCGGGGGTGTTCGCGGATGGCGGGTGTCCGTCGCCAAACACACCTAACCAACCCCCACCCTCCCCAACCAACCC
>NZ_JBSVWQ010000092.1:0-23204 GCF_054071215.1 Pseudomonas sp. SDO5522_S412
CACATTTTGATTTGTGAACACATTCAAATGTGGGAGCGGGCTTGCTCGCGAAGGCAGCGCCTCGGTCTAGAGCGAAGCCAGCTCGGTTTCCGTTTCCACAGCTTTTGCAGCGGTCAGTTGGCGCATCTGCTCACAGCCCCACAACACACGCTCCGGCGTCGCCGGTGCATCGATCTTCGGCTGATGGCGATAGTCACCCAGGCTCGCCACGGCGTCCTTGATCGCACACCACGAGGCAATACCGAGCATGAACGGCGGCTCACCCACGGCCTTGGAATGGAACACCGTGTCTTCCGGGTTCTTGCGGTTTTCCACCAGCTTCACCCGCAGGTCCAGCGGCATGTCGGCCACCGCCGGGATCTTGTAGCTGGCCGGGCCGTTGGTCATCAGCTTGCCCTTGTTATTCCACACAAGCTCTTCCATGGTCAGCCAACCCATGCCCTGGATGAAGCCGCCTTCGACCTGGCCGATGTCGATGGCCGGGTTCAGCGAGGCGCCCACGTCATGCAGGATGTCGGTGCGCAGCATCTTGTACTCGCCGGTCAGCGTGTCGACGATCACCTCGCAACAGGCCGCGCCGAACGCGAAGTAGTAGAACGGCCGCCCACGTGCCTGGCTGCGGTCGTAGAAGATTTTCGGGGTCTTGTAGAAGCCCGTGCTGGAGAGCGACACCTGGGCGAAATACGCCTGCTGGATCAGCGCTTCAAAGGTCAGGATGTGATCGCGGACCCGCACATGCCCGTTGTGGAATTCAACGTCGGCCTCGCTGACTTCATATTTGCGCGCGGCAAACTCCACCAGGCGCTGCTTGATGGTTTCGGCAGCATTCTGTGCGGCCTTGCCGTTCAGGTCGGCGCCGCTGGAAGCCGCCGTCGGCGAGGTGTTGGGCACCTTGTCGGTGTTGGTGGCGGTGATCTGCACGCGGTCGATTTCCACCTGGAAAATCTCGGCCACCACCTGCGCGACCTTGATGTTCAACCCCTGGCCCATCTCGGTGCCACCGTGGTTCAGGTGGATGCTGCCGTCGGTGTAGATGTGGATCAGCGCACCGGCCTGGTTGAGGAAACTGGCGGTGAAGGAAATGCCGAACTTTACCGGTGTGAGTGCCAGGCCTTTTTTCAGGATCGGGCTGTTGGCGTTATAGCGACGGATCGCTTCGCGGCGCTCGAAATACTGGCTGCTTTGTTCGAGTTCGGCGGTCATCTCTTCGAGCATGTTGTGCTCGACGGTCTGATAGTAGTGGGTGACGTTGCGCTCGGTCTTGCCGTAGTAGTTGGCCTTGCGCACGGCCAGCGGGTCGAGGGCCAGGTGCCGGGCAATCGCGTCCATCACTTCCTCGATGGCGACCATGCCTTGGGGGCCGCCGAAGCCACGGTAAGCGGTGTTGGACGCGGTGTTGGTCTTGCAGCGGTGGCCGTTGACGGTGGCGTCGCCCAGGTAATACGAGTTGTCGGAGTGGAACATTGCGCGGTCGACAATCGAGTTCGACAGGTCCGGTGAGCAACCGCAGTTGCCCGCCAGGTCCAGGTTGATGCCGTGCAGCCGGCCACTGTCGTCGAAGCCTACGTCGTACTCGATATAGAACGGGTGGCGCTTGCCGGTCATCAGCATGTCTTCGACACGCGGCAGGCGCATTTTGGTCGGCTGGCCGGTGAGGCGTGCGACCACCGCACACAGGCATGCCGGGCTGGCGGCCTGGGTTTCCTTGCCGCCAAAACCACCGCCCATGCGGCGCATGTCGACCACGATTTTGTTCATCGATACGTCGAGTACTTCGGCCACCAGCTTCTGTACTTCGGTGGGGTTTTGCGTGGAGCAGTAGACGATCATGCCGCCGTCTTCGGTGGGCATCACCGAGGAGATCTGGGTTTCCAGATAGAAGTGTTCCTGGCCGCCGATGTGCAGGGTGCCCTGGATACGGTTCTTCGCGGTCGCCAGTGCGCCCGCCGAATCACCGCGCTGGTGGGTGTGGCTGTCGAGCACGAAATGTTTTTTGCGAAACGCCTCGACCACGTCCAGCACCGGCTCCAGGTCTTCGTATTCGATCACAGCGGCCATCGCCGCCTTGCGTGCGGTTTCCAGGTCGCGGGCGGCGACGGCCAGCACCACCTGGCCGACGAACTGCACGGTGTCGATGGCCAGCAACGGGTCGCCGGGCATCAACGGGCCGATGTCTTTCAGGCCCGGCACGTCTTCGTGGGTGATGACGATGCGCACGCCTTCAAATGCATAGCAGGGCGCGGTGTCGATGCTGAGGATCTTCGCGTGGGCACGGTCCGACATGCGTGCGTACAGGTGCAACTGGTTGGGGAATTCCAGGCGGTCATCAATGTACTGCGCTTCGCCCGAGACATGCTTGGCGGCGCTGTCGTGCTTGACGCTGCGACCGACGCCGCTGGTCAGGTCCTTGGCAAACAGTTCGGCGAGTTCGGCCTGGGATTTTTCCACGGCGTGATGGTTAGACATAAGCGGTCACCCGAGTCTCGATGTGCGGCGTTTGCAGTTCGATGAAGTATTTGCGCAGCAGGTTCTGTGCGCTGAGCAGGCGGTATTCCTTGCTGGCGCGGAAGTCCGACAGCGGGGTGAAATCCTCGGCCAGGGCCGCGCAGGCTTTTTCCACGGTGGCGGAATTCCAGGTGGCGCCGTTCAGTACGGCCTCGCAGTTCTTCGCGCGTTTCGGGGTGGCGGCCATGCCGCCGAACGCCACGCGGGCATCGTCGATCACACCGTTAGTGATCTTCAGGTTGAAGGCCGCGCAGACGGCAGAGATGTCATCGTCCAGGCGCTTGGAAACCTTGTAGGCACGGAACAGCGGCACGCCTTTGGGCACGATGATTTTCTCGATGAATTCGCTGTCCTGGCGGGCAGTGACGCGGTAGTCGATGAAGTAGTCTTCCAGCGCCAGGGTACGGCGGGTGTTGCCCTTGCACAGCACGATCTGCGCGCCGAGGGCGATCAGCAGTGGCGGCGAGTCACCGATGGGCGAGGCATTGCCGATATTGCCGCCCAGGGTGCCCTGGTTGCGGATCTGCAACGAGGCGAAACGGTGGAGCAATTCGCCGAAATCCGGGTATTCGTGGTTGAGCGCGCTGTAGCAATCGGACAGGGGAGTGGCGGCGCCGATTTCCAGGCGGTCTTCGAAGCTTTCGATGCGCTTCATCTCTTCGATATTGCCGACGTAGATCATCACCGGCAGCGTGCGGTAGAACTGGGTGACTTCCAGCGCCAGGTCGGTGCCGCCGGCCAGCAGCCGGGCTTGTGGGTAAGCGTCGTAAAGGTCCGCCAGGTCGGCGACGGTCAGCGGCACCAGGCAGCGTTTGTCGCCGCTGTTCAACTCGCCGGTTTGCGTCGGGGCGATGGCTTTCAGGCGGGCGATGGTGTCGGCCTGGCGACTGTCGAACTGGTCCTGGGGCTTGTTGCAGCAGGCCTGTTCGGCGGCGGCAAGAATCGGGCGATAGCCGGTGCAGCGGCAGAGGTTGCCGGCCAGGGCTTCGTGGGCCTTTTGGCTGTCGGGTGCATCACTGTTCTTTTGCAGGGCGAACAGCGACATCACAAAGCCCGGGGTGCAGAAGCCGCATTGCGAACCGTGGCACTCCACCATGGCCTGTTGCACGCTGTGGAGTTGGCCCTGGTGCTTGAGGTCTTCGACGCTGATCAGTTGTTTGCCGTGCAGGGACGAGACAAACGTCAGGCACGAATTGAGGCTGCGATAGCGAATCTGCTCGGCGCCCTGATCGTCGGTGTGCAACTCGCCGACTACCACGGTGCAGGCGCCACAGTCGCCGCTGGCGCAGCCTTCCTTGGTGCCGGATTTGCCCAGGTGCTCACGCAAATAGTTGAGCACGGTCAGGTTCGGGTCCAGGGCGTGCTCGCTACGGAGCTCCTGGTTTAGTAAAAACTGGATCACGGAAGGCCTCGCAGACTCATTATTGTTGTTAACCGCTTTGCGCCGAATCTAGTCATGTCTGACTTTTCGGTCAACGATTTTCTGACCTAAAGGTCAAGAAAATGCGATATCAACATCCTTAATTATGGTCCAGTTCTCTGGAACCGCCGTTTTTGGGGGCTTCTGGACTTTAATGGCTGCTTATTTCATGCCAAATTCCGCTCTGTGGGCCGTACGCCATCAACCGGCAAGTGCGCTACACTGCCGCGCTTGTACCGATAGAAGATTTTGAAGGGAAAACATGACGTTCAAGGCGCCGGATAGTCTTGCCGAGCAAATCGCTCACCACCTCGCCGAACGTATCATTCGCGGCGATCTCAAGCCTGGGGAGCGGATCCAGGAGCAGAAGGTCACACTGGCGCTGAATGTCAGTCGTGGTTCCGTGCGCGAAGCCTTGCTGATCCTCGAGCGCCGGCACCTGATTGCGATCCTGCCGCGCCGTGGCGCCCACGTCACCGAGCTGACGGCCCACAAGGTGCAAAGCCTGTGCACGCTGATGGGCGAGCTGTACATCCTGCTGGGCAATGCGGTCGCCGCCGGCTGGCAGACCCAGGCCGACATGGCGCCGTTCGTGCAAATCCAGCAGCGCCTGATCGCCAGCTTCGAACGCCAGGACATCCGCGCCTTCGTCGAAGAGAGCTTCAACGTGATGCGTGCCGCCTATCCGTTCGCCAACAACCCGTACCTGCAGGAAACCGTCGAGAACCTGCAGCCGGCGATGAACCGCGCCTATTACCTGGCGCTGGATCAGCGCAAGGCGTCCATGAGCGAGTACCTGGTGCTGTTCGAGCAATTGCTCGCCGCCGTGCTGGCCCGTGACCTGCCGCAGATTCGCCTGGTGCTCTCGGCCTACGGCGAGCGCAGTTGCTCGCTGGTCATTGCTGCGTTGGCGGAAGCCTAAGCGTGCGGCTCAAGTGCATCAAACTGGCGGGGTTCAAATCCTTCGTCGACCCGACCACGGTGAACTTCCCCAGTAACATGGCGGCAGTGGTCGGGCCCAATGGCTGCGGCAAGTCGAACATCATCGACGCCGTACGCTGGGTGATGGGCGAGAGCTCCGCAAAAAACCTGCGTGGCGAGTCGATGACCGACGTCATCTTCAACGGCTCCACCAGCCGCAAGCCGGTGAGCCAGGCCAGCATCGAACTGGTGTTCGACAATTCCGACGGCACCCTGGTGGGCGAGTACGCGGCCTATGCGGAAATCTCCATTCGCCGCAAAGTGACCCGCGACAGCCAGAACAGCTACTTCCTCAACGGCACCAAGTGTCGCCGCCGGGACATCACCGACATCTTCCTCGGTACCGGCCTGGGCCCGCGCAGCTATTCGATCATCGAACAGGGGATGATCTCCAAGCTGATCGAAGCCAAGCCCGAAGACCTGCGTAACTTTATCGAGGAAGCGGCCGGCATCTCCAAGTACAAGGAGCGCCGCCGCGAGACCGAAAACCGTATCCGCCGTACCCATGAAAACCTTGCCCGCCTGACTGACCTGCGTGAAGAGCTGGAGCGCCAGCTGGAGCGCCTGCACCGCCAGGCCCAGGCCGCCGAGAAGTATCAGGAATACAAGGGCGAGGAGCGTCAGCTCAAGGCGCAACTGTCGGCCCTGCGCTGGCAGGCGTTGAATGACCAGGTGGGCCAGCGCGAAGCAATCATCGGCACCCAGGAAATCAGCTTCGAAGCCCTGGTGGCCGAGCAGCGCAATGCCGACGCCAGCATCGAACGCCTGCGGGACGGTCACCATGACCTGTCCGAGCGCTTCAATCTGGTGCAGGGGCGCTTCTATTCGGTGGGCGGCGATATCGCCCGGGTCGAGCAGAGCATCCACCACGGCCAGCAGCGTTTGCGCCAGTTGCAGGACGACTTGAAAGAAGCCGAGCGTGCGCGCCTGGAAACCGAATCGCACCTGGGCCACGACCGCACCTTGCTGCTGACCCTTGGGGAGGAGCTGGACATGCTCACTCCCGAGCAGGAAGTCACCAGCGCCGCTGCCGAGGAAGCCGCTGCGGCCCTGGAAGAATCCGAAACCACCATGCACGCCTGGCAGGAGCAGTGGGACACGTTCAACCTGCAATCTGCCGAGCCGCGCCGCCAGGCTGAGGTGCAGCAGTCACGCATCCAGCAACTGGAAACCAGCATGGAGCGCCTGGCCGAGCGTCAGCGGCGCCTGGTGGAAGAGCGCGTGCTGCTCGCTGCCGACCCGGAAGATGCAGCGATCCTCGAACTGAGCGAGAAACTCGCCGAAAGCGAAATGACGCTGGAAGAGCTGGAAGCCAGCGAAGAACAACAAGTGGAGCGCCTCGAGCAATTGCGTCAGCAACTGCAGCAGGCGACCCAGGCACAGCAGCAGGCCCAGGGCGATTTGCAGCGGCTCAACGGCCGGTTGGCTTCCCTGGAAGCCTTGCAGCAAGCGGCGCTTGACCCGGGCACCAGCACGGCTGAATGGCTGCGTGACCAACACCTGGCCGAGCGCCCGCGCCTGGCCGAAGGCCTGAAGGTTGAAGCCGGTTGGGAGCTGGCGGTGGAAACCGTGCTCGGCGCCGACCTGCAAGCGGTGCTGGTGGATGATTTTGGCGGGTTTGACCTGGCGGGTTTTGCCCAGGGCGATCTGCGTTTGCTCAGCCCGGCGGCGGACGGCACTCGCGTGCCGGGCAGCCTGCTGGATAAAGTGGAGGCGGCGATTGACCTGTCGCCCTGGCTCGGCCAGGTCAAGCCGGTCGACAGCCTTGAGCAGGCCCTGGCCCAGCGCGGGCAGTTGGCCGCCGGGCAAAGCCTGATCAGCCGTGATGGCTTTTGGGTCGGCCGGCACTTTTTGCGGGTACGGCGCGCCAGCGAAGCGGAAAGCGGCGTATTGGCCCGTGGCCAGGAAATCGTCAACCTGACCGCCGAGCGCGAAGAGCGCGAAGCCACACTCGAGTCCCTGGAAAACCAGCTGCAAACCCTGCGCGCCACCCAGCGCCAGCAAGAGACCGGCCGCGAACACCTGCGCCGGCTGTTGCAGGACGAAGCGCGCCAGCAGGGCGAATTGAAAGCCCAGCTCTCGGCGAGCAAGGCCAAGGTCGAGCAACTGACCCTGCGCCGCACCCGACTCGACGAAGAAGTGGCCGAGATGGGTGAGCAACGCGCCCTCGAACACGAACAAGTCGGCGAAGCACGCCTGCAATTGCAGGAAGCCCTCGACAGCATGGCCCTGGACACCGAGCAGCGCGAGTTGCTGCTGGCCCAGCGCGACAGCTTGCGCGAGCGCCTCGACCGGGTGCGCCAGGAAGCTCGCCAGCACAAGGATCACGCCCATCAATTGGCCGTGCGCCTCGGCTCCCTGCGGGCGCAGCACGACTCCACGCGCCAAGCCCTTGAGCGCCTGGAAATGCAGTCCGAACGCCTGACCGAAAAACGCGAGCAACTGAGCCTCAACCTGGAGGAGGGCGAGGCCCCGCTGGAAGAGCTGCGCCTGAAGCTTGAAGAGTTGCTCGACAAGCGCATGACCGTCGACGAAGAGCTCAAGACCGCCCAAATCGCCCTGGAAGACGCCGACCGCGAACTGCGCGACGCGGAAAAACGCCGGACCCAGGCCGAGCAACAGTCGCAACTGATCCGGGGCCAGCTCGAACAGCAGCGCATGGAATGGCAGGCCCTGACGGTGCGCCGCAAAACCCTGCAAGACCAGTTGCTGGAAGACGGCTACGATCTGCACGGCGTGCTCAATACCCTGACCGCCGAGGCCAACGAGAAAGAAGCCGAAGAAGAACTTGAGCGGATTGCCGCGCGCATTCAACGACTCGGCGCGATCAACCTCGCGGCCATCGACGAGTACCAGCAGCAGTCCGAGCGCAAACGTTATCTGGATGCGCAGAACGCCGATCTTGTCGAAGCGCTGGACACCCTGGAGAACGTGATCCGCAAGATCGACAAGGAAACCCGTAATCGCTTCAAAGATACCTTTGATCAGATTAATGGCGGTTTACAGGCGTTATTCCCGAAAGTTTTCGGTGGTGGCAGCGCTTACTTGGAACTGACGGGCGAAGATCTACTCGATACAGGGGTAACGATCATGGCGCGGCCTCCGGGCAAGAAGAACAGCACCATCCATTTGTTGTCTGGTGGCGAGAAGGCACTGACCGCATTGGCCCTGGTATTTGCGATCTTCAAGTTGAACCCGGCGCCGTTTTGCATGCTCGACGAAGTTGACGCCCCGCTGGATGACGCTAACGTTGGACGGTACGCCCGACTGGTTAAAGAGATGTCCCAGACGGTGCAGTTCATCTATATCACCCACAACAAGATCGCCATGGAAATGGCCGATCAATTGATGGGCGTGACGATGCACGAGCCGGGCTGTTCGCGATTGGTGGCGGTGGATGTCGAAGAGGCGATGGCGCTGGTGGAATCCTGAGCCGCAGGTCGAAGGAGGATTTTCAGCAGGACGTAAGGTGATTTACCGGTCTGGGAAAAGTGGCAAATGGACATATTTGTTCAAGGCATTTTGACAGACGGTGTAAAGTTATCTTTGGTCGTGCTAGTTTAATGTCAAATTTTCGTATGCGTGGGCAAAACGTCATTCAGAACATAGAGTTGGCGCCACGTTTTAAAGCGGTTTGCACGGTGCTAAACCCCTTATTTTTCAGCATTTTTTATTAGAGGCACGGGATTACATGGAAATCGGTCTGCGCGAGTGGCTGATCGTCATCGGCATTATTGTCATTGCCGGTATTCTTTTTGATGGCTGGCGCCGGATGCGTGGCGGCAAGGGCAAGTTGAAATTTCGCCTGGACCGCAACCTGTCCAATTTGCCGGACGACGACGGCAGCGCCGAGCTGCTGGGGCCACCGCGTGTCCTGGACAACCATAAAGAACCGCACCTGGACGAGCACGACCTGCCCTCGATGAGCGCACCGGTGCGTGAAGCCCGTGAACCCAAGCGCGGCAAGCGCAGCGCGGCCAGCGAGCCATCCCAGGGCGACCTGAACCTGGACCTGGAAGAAGGCCCGAGCTTCAGCAGCCGTGATGACGACTTCCCGGATGAGTCCCCGGCCAAGAGCGCCCATAAAGAATCCGTCAAGGACCAGCCGGCTGCCGAAGAGGTGCTGGTGATCAGCGTGATCTGCCGTGACGCCGCCGGCTTCAAGGGCCCGGCCCTGCTGCAGAATATTCTGGAAAGCGGCCTGCGCTTTGGCGAGATGGATATTTTCCATCGTCACGAAAGCATGGCCGGCAACGGCGAAGTCCTGTTCTCCATGGCCAATGCGGTCAAGCCGGGCATCTTCGATCTGGACGACATCGACCATTTCAGCACTCCGGCGGTGAGCTTCTTCCTCGGCTTGCCGGGCCCGCGTCACCCGAAACAAGCGTTCGACGTGATGGTGGCGGCAGCTCGCAAGCTGTCCCAGGAACTCAACGGCGAACTCAAGGACGATCAACGCAGTGTCCTGACCGCCCAGACCATCGAGCATTACCGTCAGCGCATCGTCGAGTTCGAGCGTCGTGCCCTGACACAGAAGCGCTGAGGTCCAAGCTTAAGCGTTGCCTGTAGAATCCATGCACTAACATATTGAGCAGCTTCGGCTGCTCTTTTGCTTTATGAGAGAACACCCATGACCGCCGCCCACACCCGCATCCTCGAACTGCGCGCTGAACTGGATCAGCACAACTACCGTTACCACGTCCTCGACGAGCCGAGCATTCCGGACGCCGAGTACGACCGTTTGTTCCACGAGCTCAAGGCGCTTGAAGCCGAGCACCCGGAGCTGGTAACCCGTGATTCACCGACGCAGCGGGTCGGCAGTGCGGCATTGTCTGCGTTCACTCAGGTACGCCACGAAATCCCGATGCTCAGCCTCGGCAACGCCTTTGATGAAAGCACCATGCTGGAATTCGATCGCCGGGTCACTGAAGGCCTGGACCTGCCCGTGGGCGACCTGTTTGGCGGTGGCGCAGCGGTGGAGTACAGTTGCGAGCCGAAGCTCGATGGCCTGGCGGTCAGCCTGCTGTATCAGGACGGTGAGCTGGTGCGTGGCGCCACCCGTGGCGATGGCACCACTGGCGAAGACATCAGCGTCAACGTGCGTACCGTGCGTAACATTCCTTTGAAACTGCACGGCACCGGCTGGCCGGCGACCCTCGAAGTGCGCGGCGAAGTATTCATGTCCAAGGCCGGTTTCGAGCGGCTGAACGCCACCCAGCTGGAAGTTGGCGGCAAGACCTTCGCCAACCCGCGCAACGCGGCGGCGGGTAGCCTGCGTCAGCTGGACTCGAAGATCACCGCCAGCCGTCCGCTGGAATTCTGCTGCTATGGCGTGACCACGGATATCAGCGACACCCACATCGGCAACCTGCAACAGCTGAAGAAGTGGGGCATGCCCATCAGCCATGAGCTGAAGCTGGCCAAGGGGATTCAGGATTGCCTCGACTACTACCGCGATATCGGTGAGCGCCGCAACGCCTTGCCCTATGAAATCGACGGCGTGGTGTTCAAGGTCAACAGCATTGCCTACCAGCGGGAGCTGGGCTTTCGTGCCCGCGAGCCGCGCTGGGCAATTGCCCATAAATTCCCGGCCATGGAAGAGCTGACCGAGCTGCTTGACGTTGAATTCCAGGTCGGCCGCACCGGCGCTGTGACACCCGTGGCACGCTTGAAACCTGTCAAGGTCGCGGGTGTGACCGTGTCCAACGCCACACTGCACAACATGGACGAGGTGGCACGCCTGGGCCTGATGATCGGCGACACGGTGGTCATCCGCCGTGCCGGTGATGTGATTCCGCAGGTGGTGTCGGTTGTCACCGAGCGTCGCCCGGAAAACGCCCGCGCGGTGCAGATCCCCGAGAGTTGCCCGGTGTGCGGCTCCCACGTTGAGCGTACCCAACTGGTCAAGCGCAGCAAGGGCAAGGAAACCGTCAGTGAAGGCGCGGTGTACCGCTGCGTCGGGCGCCTGGCCTGTGGTGCGCAGCTCAAGCAGGCGATCATCCATTTCGTTTCGCGCCGGGCCATGGACATCGATGGCCTGGGCGACAAGACCATCGAGCAACTGGTGGACGAAAAACTCATCGGCTCGCCGGCGGATCTCTACAAGCTCAAGTACGAACAGATCATCGACCTGGAAGGTTTTGCCGACGTTTCCAGCAAGAAGCTGATTGCCTCTATTGAAAACAGCAAGACGCCAACCCTCGCACGGTTTATCTACGCTCTGGGCATTCCCGATGTGGGCGAGGAGACGGCCAAGGTGCTGGCGCGCTCGCTGGCATCCCTGGAGCGCGTGCAGCAGGCCTTGCCGGAAGTGCTGACGTACTTGCCGGACGTTGGCCTGGAAGTGGCCCACGAGATTCACAGCTTCTTTGAAGACAGCCATAACCAGGACGTGATCGGCGCCTTGCTCTCCAGGGAGGAGTGCGGCCTGGAGTTGCAGGAACAGGGCGACCTGAGCGCCGAGTTTGCGGCGAGCACCACGTTGGGCGGCTTGCTCGACAAGCTGCACGTGCCGTCCGTGGGCCCGGGCGCCGCGCAGAAACTCGCTGACAAATTCGGCTCCCTCGAAGGCGTGATCAAGGCCGACTGGCTCGACATGCGCCAGGCGTTGCCCGAGAAGCAGGCCAAGGCCGTCCGGGACTTTTTTGATATTGAAGAAAACGCCCGGCGTGCGCTGGCCATCGAGCAACAGCTCAAGGACTTCGGCATGCACTGGCAGAGTGAGAAGAAAGTCGTCGAAGGCTTGCCCGAGGCCGGTCACACATGGGTGCTCACCGGCTCCCTGGAACTGATGAGCCGCGATGTTGCCAAGGAAAAACTCGAAAGCCTGGGCGCCAAGGTGGCGGGCTCGGTGTCGGCGAAAACCCATTGCGTGGTCGCCGGGCCGGGCGCGGGTTCGAAGCTCGCCAAGGCCACTGAGCTGGGCTTGAAAGTGCTGGATGAAGAGGCGTTCGTGGCATTTTTGGCCAAGCACAACATCACGGTCTGATGATCGTTCCCACGCTCTGCGTGGGAACGCCGCCCTGGACGCTCTGCGTCCGCTCTGAAAGGTGCGACGCGGAGCGTCACTGGATGCATTCCCACGCAGAGCGTGGGAACGATCTCTCTCGGGCAATGCTCTAGTATTGGCAAGCCTCCCGGAGAGATCGCCATGTACCGCTTCTTCGAACAACTCAGTTCGCGCATCGCCGCACCGTTCATGGCCGAGACCTCGCGCAACAGCAAGGTCTGGCAGTGCCGCTGTGGGCAATCGCTGTTCTTTCGCAACAGCCAGTGCCTGGCCTGCTCGGCGCTGCTGGGCTATCAGCCGGAGCAGAGTCGCCTGTCCTCCCTGCAGCCCGGCCCGTACGCCGATACCTGGCTGCTGGACGCCGACCCTGAAGCCGGTGCCTTTCGTCGCTGCGCCAACCTTGACACGCCCGCCGCGTGCAACTGGTTGCTGCCCGCCGACAACGGCCAGACCTTGTGCGTGGCGTGCAGCCTGAACCGCACCATTCCTGATCTGTCGATCCCTGAAAACCCCGAACGCTGGCGCAAGGTCGAAACCGCCAAGCGCCGCCTCGTGGCGCAACTCATCAGCCTGGGCTTGCAGGTGATTCCCAAGGCGGTGGATGAAGACACCGGCCTGGCCTTCGATTTTGTCGGCATCGACCTGGAAGGCAACGCGCCCACCACCGGCCACGCCAATGGCCTGATCACCCTCGACATCAAGGAAGCCGACGACGCCCACCGTGAGAAAATTCGCGTACAGATGCGCGAGCCTTACCGCACCTTGCTCGGTCACTTCCGTCACGAGGTCGGCCATTACTACTGGGACCGCCTGATCGCCAACAGCCATTGGCTGGAGCCGTTCCGCACGCTGTTCGGTGACGAGCGCGCCAGCTACGCCGACGCCCTGGAGCAGCACTACCAGAACGGCCCGCGCCCGGACTGGCAGCAAACCTGCGTCAGCGCCTACGCCACCATGCACCCGTGGGAAGACTGGGCGGAAACCTGGGCGCATTACCTGCACATGATGGACGCCGTCGACACCGCGCTGGGCTTCGGCATGAGCGCCCGGGAGATGGACCTGGATTACCAGCCGTTCCCCCTCAGCACCCTCTACGACCCCGGGCATCCCGGCGGCACGGCGTTCCTGTCATTCGTCAATGCGTGGATCGAACTGGCCGGCATGCTCAACGAACTGTCCCGCAGCATGGGCCAGCCGGATTTCTATCCGTTTGTCCTGCCGCCGGCGGTGATTGCCAAGCTGCACTTCATTCACCTGGTGATCCAGCAAGAGGGCGGTCGGGCGGACGAGGTCGTGCTTTTGTAGGAGCAAGCTTGCTCCTGCAGCCAAGTACTTGAACCATCAGATATTTTTAATCCCGCGCCAACGGTTGTAACTTCCGATGAGATCGGTACAATGGCGCGGCTTGCCGAGAGGCGAGCGTCGTTATGGTGACCCCATCGGTCCCCCCGCAACGATTACCCGTGAACCTGGTCAGAGCCGGAAGGCAGCAGCCACAGCGGGAACATTGTGTGCCGGGGTGTGGCTGGTGGGGTTGCCTCCATAACGCAAGCCTCCTTGATTCAAAAAAATACTTTTATGAAGCCCTTCGCTGACAATCGTCATCTGCGAAGCGAATTCTGCTGTTCGCTCATCAGGGTTACTGACGGTACAGCGGGAACTCTCCCATGGCCGGAATCACTTCTGCGCGCAACCTCGCCATGTGCCCGGGCAACTCCTGTCGTGCGGCAGGCGTGTCGGACGGGATGTTCTTGGCAAAGTGGAAGCTGATGATTTGGCCGGTCCCGTTGTCCTTGTAGTATTTGAAGATATTGAACTCAAAGAAGCTGCCGTCCTTGCGTGTGGAGGTCGGATAAAACAGCAGCACGTAGATCGCATCGGTTTTCTCGTCTGAAAACATCTCCACCGGAAGGTTGGGGTATTCCTGTTTGTGGGCCTGCGCGGTCAGGTTGGCAAGATCCCGGGGCTCGTTGCCGGTGCTCTGGGGCGGCGCGAGGCGAAAATCCACCAGTTCGCTCCAGGCGTTGACGCTTTCTGGTGCGAGGAAATACTCCCAGAGCGGAACGTTGCCCCGGGCCTGGTATTTCAGGACGTATGTTTTCCCTGCAAACACCACCGACTTTGTCTCGGCGATCGACGGGCGGGACAGGTCCGGCGGCGCCACAGGCGGTTTGGATGCACAGCTGAACAGCAGCAGGACAGTCGATACCACGATTAGCCAACGCATGGGCACCTCCTGTGTCACGGCTTAGTGCTGTTGATGTGGTCGGCGATGCTGGCGAGCGTTGCGCTCCATTGTGCAACGGTTTGTTCTGAAGGCATTTCTCTCCAGGTCCTGGAAACCTTGTACGTGTCGCCCCCCAATTGATAGGCAAAATGCCTCAAGGTCATGACGTTGCCGTTCGCCTGTGTGCAGATCACCGACCAGCCCATATACGGGGTGCTGGTATCTCCCATGTCAGTCTGGCTGATATGTGTTTTGCAGTTCTTCTCGGCGGCCCGGGTATCGGAATCACGGGCCGCGCTTGGCGGTTGATTCTGGCCCGGCAACACAAACAGGGTGATCTCGTCTTTTCCGGTGTCGGCAGACCACTTGTATCGTTTTACCCCGGCATTCGCGAACGCTGATGCCATCTCGTCATCGTTTTTGGTTTGCCATTGCGGACCTTTTGGCGTTACCGCCTTGAGCAAGTAGCCCGCAAAATCTTCTGCGTGGGTGTTTGGCGAGACGAAGAGCAATCCGCTGATGGCACAGGCAATAAAGGTCGATTTCATGTCAGTCCCTGGACGTCATTGTTAGATGTCAGGACGACAATGCATCCTGCGAAACAGAAAGTAGCGCAGGTAGTGGCAAAGTGCCCAGTCCGTTTAAAAATTATTCCTAGGGACGACGTCAGTGAGGGATTGCTCACATCCTTAAAACCTTGCGCTGGACAAGCCAAATTCGCCTTGTTAGTTTGCGCCAGCGACATATTTCTAAATATGTCGGTGGCACATGGATGATATTAAAGTGATGGCGCTTTATGGCTCATCTACTCCAACTAACAAGGATGTCAGTAATGAAAAGCCTGCAAGGGTTGCCCACTCTCATCAGCGCTTCCGTCGGTGCGCCGGGCAAAGCCCGCAACTTGCCCGCCGATGTTCAATGCATCCAGTATTTATTCAACTTGATCATTCCCAAGTTGGGTTTCCCCCTGGCGGAAAATGGCAAATGCGACGGCCAGTTGGTGCAGTGCATCAGCCAGTATCAGTTCCGCCACCTCAAATACGCGCATCCCGATGGTGTTATCGACCCCACCGGGCGCACCTTCAATAGCCTGATCGAAGAGGCGGTGAAGGTGCCGGTCAAGCCGAACCCGACCCTGCGTATTCCGACGTTCCTCAATGTGTTCGGCAACACCGGCGCGGACATGGTCCAGGCCACGGTCGACCACTATCTGGACCGCATGCGGGCAATGATCGAGGCTGAGCGGCGCAACCGGCAGATGATGCTCCAGGCCACGTGCGACGGCGGTACGACGCTGACGGATACGGACTTCCAGAACGCTGCCGCGCAGTTGGGTAACGGGATTTCGGTCAATATTATCAAGGCCTTCGCCACGGTGGAGTCGGGCGGGCGCTCCGGGTTCGGCCCGGCCAAGTTGCCGGTGATCGCCTTTGAAGGGCACCATTTTCGCAAGTACACCAAGAGTAAATACGACCAGACCCACCCGCTGTTGTCGTACCCCTACGTGAAGAAGGCCGGGCCCCAGTGGAAGGCCAATAACAAGGACCAGACCAAGGCCTGGGAGACCATGGCCACCGCCTTCGCACTGGATCAGGAAGCGGCCTTGAAATCGGCCTCCTGGGGCATGTTTCAGATAATGGGCTCCAACTTCACGGCATGCGGTTATAAAACGGTGTTTGAATTTGTGGTGGCCATGAAGATTAATGCCGGGCATCAACTAAAGGCCTTCCTCGGTTTTTGCAGCCAGAGCCCGGCCCTGGTCAAGGCCATGAAGAACAAGGATTACGCCGCCATGGCGCTGAACTATAACGGCAAGGATTATGGCGACTATGACCAACGCATCAAAAAAGCCTACGAAGCACTTGAAGGGAAAAAATAGAATGCCGTTCAAACGTTGCGTGTCCCGATTGCTGGTTGCCTCTTTCGTGTGTGTTGCTGCAGGTGCGCCGGCGTTTGCCGCTACGCTGCACTCGGGCAAGTACGAAGGGCTGATGCTGGCCGTGACGCCCGAGCATCAGGTGGAGGGGTTTTATGCCGAGGAAATGGGCGAGGGCGTGACCCGCTCGTGCACGTTCTTCCTGCAGGGCAAGGTCGACGGTGCGAAGGCATCGGTGTCGACATGGCTGGATGAGGCCTATCCGGGTACCGTCGCGGCTTCCTCGGACGGTGTGATGCTGACCGTGGAGAAGGGCCGCGAACATCCCGGCTGCATCAACGTGTTGATGCCGGAAATTGCCACCGGCCTGGACCTGACCCAAACCGCTGCCAAGAAGTGGATCGGCCTGGTGACCGTTTCGTCCGACAAGGCCTTCCTGCAGAAGACCCCGGACGCCAAGGCCAGCCATCGTGCCTACGTGGTCAAGGACGATGTGGTCGCGGTACTGGCGTTTAAGGATGGCTGGGCCCAGGTCGAGTTCATCAATGGCGAAGGCCGCTCTTCCAAGGGCTGGATCAGCCAGGACCAGTACGCCAGGCTGGTCCCCGCAAAAGGCTGAAGATGCTGCTGCGCCCGCGCGTAGCGGGGCGAAAACCGGTTAGCCGAAAGTCTCCCGCAACAGCCCCGCAAAGGCATCCCGCGCCAGGTGGCGTTGGGTGTCCTTGTGCCAGAACAGCAGGTTATCCACCGCCGCCAATTCGTCGAAGCGGTAGGACGTCAATTGGTTGGCCTGCTCGTAGCGCGCCAGGATGCCTTCCGGCGCCAGTGCCACGCCAATCCCCGCGCTGACGCAGCCAATGATCGTGCCCCAACTGGCATAACTCGCGATGGCAGGCTTGATGTCGTGGGGCTTGAGCCAGTTCTCCAGGGCGGCGCGATACGGGCAGCCGGGCGGCCACACCAGCAGCGTGCGGCCGGCCAGGTCCCGGGCGTCCTCGATGGGTGCGCTGGAGGCGCTGGTAATCAGCACCAGGCGCTCGCTGTAGACCACGCTTTGTTCGAGCTTCGGGCGTTTGCCGCCGGCGGCCACCAGCGCGGCGTCGATGCGGTGATGTTGCAGGTCATCGAGTAACTGCGCCCAGGCACCGGTCACCAGTTCCAGCTCCACTTGTGGATAACGTCGATGGTATTCGGCCAGCAGCGGCGGCAGGCGGCCACTGGCGCTGGATTCCACTGCGCCGATGCGCAGCTTGCCGCGGGGAATCGCGTTGCTGTCGACGGCACGCTTGGACTCTTCCACCAGCGCGAGGATGCGCTCGCAGTAGTCGAGAAACACTAGCCCTGCGGCACTGATCGCCAACCCGCGCCCGGCGCGAATGAACAGCGGGGTACCCAACTCGCTTTCCAGTTGCTTGATGCGTGTGGTGATGTTGGACGGCACGCAGTGCAGTTGCAGGGCGGCCTGGGCCACGCTGCCGGTTTGTGCCACGGCTTTCACCATTTTCAGTTGGGCCAGTTCCATCGCTCAGTTCCAGTGATTACAGAAGTCAGAAACGGTTAATTGTCCTGCGACTTGCCGGGGCCAAGACTGACGGCATTCCCACTGCTGGACGCCGTTCATGAAAGCCCCGTCACCTGTAAAGCTTACGCTAGTCACTGCCAGCGTCATCCTCTGTTGGGCGTATTCGCCGATTGGCGTGCATCTGGCCTTGCACAGCTACAGCCCTGGCCAGTTGGCCTTGGGACGGTTCCTGATTGCTTCGGTATTGATGGCCGGCGTCGCGTTGGTCATGAGGATCGAGCGGCCACGTCTGCGGGACCTGCCGTGGTTGCTGGTGCTGGGCTTCTTCGGGATTTTCCTGCATCACCTGACGATCAATTTCGGCCAGCAATTTGTCACGGCCGCTGCCTCCAGTGTGCTGGCGCAGTCGGTTCCGCTATTTACGGTGCTGGTGGCGTTTTTCGGCTTGAAGGAGCGAGTTACCGGCTGGCGCTGGGGTTGCGTGCTGCTGGGCTTGAGCGGGGTGCTGGTGGTGATCTGGGGCGAGCATGGCCTGGGGCAGATTGATCCCCGTGGACTGATGATCCTGCTGGCGGCGTTGTCGTGGAGCCTTTATTTCACCATCCAGAAACACTATTCCCGGCGCTACAGCCCGCTGACCACGGTGTGCTACACCGTGTGGTCGGGCACCTTGCTGTTGTGTGTGTATTTGCCGGGTTTGCCGGCGGTGGTGTCGCAATCATCAACCCAAGCCAACTGGGCGGTGTTGTTGCTCGGCGCCTTTCCCAGCGCCCTGGCGTACCTGGCCTGGGCCTATGTGTTGCGGCATGTCGAGGTCAGCCGCGCGTCAGTGGCGTTGTACCTGGTGCCGCCGGTGGCGATGGTGATGGCCGCCACGCTGCTGGGCGAGCAGGTTTCGCTGCGCGTGGTGCTGGGTGGCCTGATCGTGCTGGCCAGTGTCGGCGCCATCAGCCTCGAAGGGCGCTGGCGCCGCAAGCCGTTACGGGTTCACGGTGAACACCCGCAGGCGGTGACCGTCGGGGTCCTGGGCGACAAAGGTGTAGCCGAAGTCCGCCTCGACCGGTGACTGGATGATGCTCATCCCGAGTTGCACCCAGCGTGTGTGCAAATCGTCGACCGTTGCGATATCAGCGACGCAGAAACCCGCCTCGCTACCGCCAACCGAGGCTTGGGCCGCAGGCTCCACGGTATGGCGCGACCACAGGCCGAGTTTCACCCCGTTGTCGAGGATGAACAGCGCAAAGGTCGGCCCCAGCTCCACCGGCGGCTTGTCCAGCAGTCGGCTGTAGAGGTTGGCGCTGGTGGCCGGGCTGTCGACGTACAACAAAAAGTAATGGGCAATGCTATTCATGATGACTCCGTGGAATGACGCAGCAATGGCGCGGCTCAGTCCCTAGTCTAAGGGGCTGTCCTGTCAGTTCATGTCAGGAGTCATCAAGCAAAGAGCAGACAGTCAATCTGGCTGTCTGCTCTTTTTATTGCGTGCACGTGTGTTGCGAGCTCTAAGGCTTGGACAAGGCCTGGTCTACCGCTGCGATCAGCTTTCCCAGATCCTTCGGGGTGGCTTTGTGAATGACACCGAACAGATAAGCGCGCTGTTCCTCCTCGTCGACCAGGTCTGCGAAAAAGACTTTCAGCTTCACTCCCAGCGCCTCTGCGAACAAGAACAGTGCCTCGACGCTGGGTGTATAGGTGCCGGTTTCGAAGCGGCTGATGGTTTTAGGGTCAAAACCGGTTTTTTCACCTAGTTCAGCCTGAGTAAGCCCTGCGACCTTGCGGTAACGTCTGATGGCTGGACCCAAACTTGAAATGTGCATCGCTCAATTCCCATTTAGAATCAAGAACTTAACGATAAATCTTAAAATTAGACAACCGCATGTATCATCACCTTTTCTTGCAAAATGTGATGTAATTCGTAGAATCGGCATCTAGGACAAGTATTTGGTGGTCTCGTTTCAGAAGGCAGGTTTATGAAACAGGAAATCATTGCTCTCTCCTTACTCTCATAAATGTGCCCATAAAACGGACGCCTGGCAGGGACTGAAATGTCGCTCGTCAGTGCCACGCTTCATTGCGCCTCACGTGCCGGATACCCGAATTCAAGCCTAGTTGATCATCACTGAATGGATGATGAATTGCTGTGCAAATCGTGGGTTTGCGTACCTTTGCGGCCAACCAGCCGATCGACGGCGCAGCCCGACTGGAAATACGAATCCGCCTGTCCTGCCTACCCGGTGGTCGAGAGGGCGATCGAATGCTGTCCATGGAGCTTTAACGTGCGTCTCAATTTGCCGGTCACTGCTGTTGAACAGACTTTCGGGGAGCAGCAACGGCTAATTTCCGCAACTGACGTCAACAGCCATATTACCTACTGCAACGCCGAGTTTGCCGCCATGAGCGGTTTTACCCAGGCCGAGCTGATCGGCAGCACCCACAACCTGGTGCGCCACCCGGACATGCCGCCCGCCGTGTTCCAGCTGATGTGGAGCTACCTCAAGGCCGGGCAGAGCTGGATGGGCGTGGTGAAGAACCGCTGCAAGAACGGCAACTATTATTGGGTCAGCGCCTATGTGACGCCGATTCTCGAAGACGGGCGGCTGACGGGCTACGAGTCGGTTCGGGTCAAGCCCACCCGCGAACAGGTGCGCCGCGCAGAGGCGCTGTACGCGCGGTTGCAGGCAGGTGGTGCGGCGGTCTCGCCGGTGCGGCGTGTGGCGTCTGTGTCCCGGGCCATGGCGTTGCCACTGGCGGCTGCCGTTGCCAGTGTCGCCGCCTTCCAATGGGTTCCGGGTGTATGGGCCCAGGCGTTGACTGTCGGCTTGTTTCTCGGCCTGGGCGTCTGGGGGCATCAACGCTTGGGGCTGCAGCTCAAGCAGATTGTGCAGAACACGCCCAATACCTTTTCCGACCCCATCAGCGCCATGACCTACAGCGACGCGCTGGGGCCGACCGCGCAGCTCGAAATGATCCTGATCAGCGAAGAGGCGCGACTTAAAACCGCCCTGACGCGCCTCAGCGACCTGGCCAACCAGATGGCCGAAGCAGCCGCCCATTCCAGCGTGTTGTCGAGCACCACCGAATCGGCGTTGCTGGAACAGCGCGCCGAGACCGACATGACCGCCGCCGCCATGACCGAGATGGCTGCGTCCATCGCCGAAGTGGCAGTGCACGTTCAACAAACCGCCAGTGAAGCCCACACCGCCAACACCCTCGCCGAGCAGGGCAGCCAGGTGGCCGGCACGTCGCGCGAGGCGATCCAGCTGCTGGCCGGCACCGTCACCCAGATCAACCAGGCGGTGGGCAACCTGGCCGGGCAGACCCAGCAAATCCAGGTGGCCGCGAGCATGATCCAGGCAATCGCCGACCAGACCAACCTGCTGGCCCTCAACGCGGCCATTGAAGCGGCCCGCGCCGGCGAGCAGGGCCGTGGCTTTGCCGTGGTGGCCGACGAGGTGCGCGCTCTGGCGGGCAAGACGCGGGAGTCGACCCAGCAGATCCAGGGCATCATCCAGAACCTGCGGGCCGGCGCCGATGAGGCGGTCGAGATCGCGAGCCTGGGCATTCACGAGGCCGAGCAGGGCGTGCAGCAAGTACTTGAGGCGCAGCAGGCGCTGCAAGGTATTCGCCACGCGGTGGAGCGTATTACCGGTATGAGTCAGCAAATGGCTGCTGCCTCACAGGAACAATCCCACGTCGCCGAGGAAGTTTCACAGCAGATCAATAACGTTGCCGCCACGGTGCAAAAGACAGCGGGCAATGCCAACGCTGCAGTCACCCGTGGCCGGGAACTCGAAAGCATCTCTTCCGGGTTGCGCGCCCTGGTCGAGCGGTTCAACCGCTAGCCACAGTGAGCCTGACTCATGGACGAGAAATACCGCAGGGCCGTGGATGCAGCCGCCATTTTCTCCGAGACTGACCTGGCGGGCTGCATCACTTACGTCAATGACCAGTTCTGCGGCATGTCCGGCTACGGGCGTGACGAGTTGCTGGGGCAAAATCACCGCATTCTGAGCTCGGGACTGCACCCTGCGGGGTTCTTCCAGGGCATGTGGCAAGCCATCAGCGAAGGCCGGGTGTGGCGTGGGGAAATCTGCAACCGGGCCAAGGATGGGACGTTGTATTGGGTGGACAGCACCATGGTGCCGCTGCTCGATGAGAAGACCGGGCGCGTGCAGAAGTACGTGTCGATCCGCTTTGATGTCAGCGAAAAGCGCCAGCTGTTGCACACCCTGCAATGGCGGGTCGGCCACGATGTGCTGACCGGCTTGCCGAACCGCGCCTATCTGTCGGAGTTGCTTAACCAGTCCCTGGAGTTCTCCCGCAGCGAAGACATCCCGTTGGCGTTGTGCATGCTCGACCTGGACGGGTTCAAGGCGGTCAACGACGGGTATGGGCATGCCTGTGGGGATCTGTTGTTGGTGGAAGTGGCCACTCGGTTGCGGGAGATCATCCGCGGCGAGGACGTGGTCGCCCGGCTCGCCGGTGACGAATTTGTGCTGATCCTGCGTTATGTGCGCGATATCGACGAGCTGAACGGCGCCTTGCTGCGCATCCTCAAGGCGATTTCCGAGCCGTACTCGATCCAAGGGGCGGAGCTGAATGTGTTCGCCAGCATCGGCGTCACGCTGTTCCCCCTGGATGACGAGGACGCCGACACCTTGCTGCGCCATGCCGACCAGGCGATGTATGTGGCCAAGCAGAGCGGGCGCAACCGCTACCAGTTGTTTGATGTATCCCTGGAACAGGAGGTCAAGGCCAGCCACCAGACCGTGGAGCAGATCCGCCAGGCCCTGGCGGCGGGCCAGTTGTGCCTGCATTACCAGCCCAAGGTCAACTTGCGCTGCGGCACGGTGGTGGGGTTCGAAGCGTTGTTACGCTGGCAGCACCCCGAGCGTGGCCTGGTGAAGCCGGGGGATTTCCTGCCACTGATCGAGCAGACCGACCTGATTGTCGATATCGGCGAATGGGTGATCGCCCAGGTGTTGGGCCAGATGCATCGCTGGCAGGTGCATGGGCATTGGTGGTCGGTGAGCGTGAACATCGCGGCGCGGCACTTCCAGCGCGAGGATTTTGTCGAGCGCCTGCAAGACTTGCTGGCGCAATACCCGCAGGTGGAGCCGCACCGGCTGGACCTGGAGATCGCCGAGTCGGTGGCCATCGACAATATCCAGCGTGTCACCCAGCACCTGGAGGCCTGCCAGGCCTTGGGCGTGCAGTTCTCCCTGGATGATTTTGGCACCGGCTATTCCTCCCTGAGCTACCTCAAGCGCCTGCCGACCCAGACCATCAAGATCGACAAGTCGTTCGTGCGCGACATCCTGCACGACAAGGACGACCTGGCGCTGACCAAGGCCGTGATCGGCCTGGCCCGCGCGTTTGGCCGCGAAGTGATTGCCGAAGGCCTGGAAACCCTGGAGCACGGCCAGCTGTTGATGCGCATGGGCTGCGAAGTGGCCCAAGGCTATTTCATCGCCCGGCCGATGCCTGCGGACGACGTGCCGGGTTGGGTCGAGGGATTTGCACCGCCGCCGCAGTGGCAAAAGCTCGAGTGATGTTTATTGTGGCGAGGGAGCTTACGGTGGCTAGGGAGGTTGCTGTGGCGAGGGAGCTTGCTCCCGCTGGGCTGCGTAGCGGCCCCAAGATCTTTGGGAGCGCTGCGCACTC
>NZ_JBSVWQ010000093.1:0-23068 GCF_054071215.1 Pseudomonas sp. SDO5522_S412
CGGATGCGTCGACTGACACACCGCTTTCGCGAGCAAGCCCGCTCCCACATTGTCCGTGCATGATCAGGACATTTTGTATGCCCACTGCCCTATACCGCTTCATCCTCGCCGCCCTGCTGTTGCTGCCCCTCGCCGCACACGCCAGCGACGCCGAAGACTTCATCAACGCCAACCCGATGCAACAAGCCAAGCTGCTCCAGGACTGGGCCGCCCAGCCCGACCCGGCGCGCATCGAGCTGGTGGACGCCCTGCAACAAGGCCAGATCAGCGTCAACGGCGAAACCAAGACCGTACGCCTGAACAACCGCCTGCGCGGCCTGATCGACAACGTGCAAGCCAGCCAGGAATTGCTCGCTGCCGACCCCAAGGTGCGCCTTGCCGCCGCCCAGACTCTGCAAAAAAGTGCACAACCTGCGCAGCTGAAATTCCTCGACCAGCAACTCGCCGGCGAAACCAATGATGACGTACACACAGCCCTCAGTCTCGCCCTGGCCAACCTGCAACTGGTAGACCCCGACCCGGCCGTGCGCCTGGCCGCCGTGCGCTTGCTCGGCGGCACCGGCGACCCGCTGGCCCGCACTCGCCTGGAAGCCTTGCTCGCTCCCGGCGTCGAAGCCGACGCCACGGTGCACACCGCCGCCGAGACCAGCCTGGCCCAGGTCAAACGCAAACTGATGGTGGGCGAGATTCTCGGCCAGGCCTTCAGCGGCATGTCCCTGGGCTCGATCCTGCTGCTGGCGGCGCTCGGCCTGGCGATCACCTTCGGCCTGCTCGGGGTGATCAACATGGCCCACGGCGAGATGCTGATGCTCGGCGCCTACTCCACCTATGTGGTGCAGTTGCTGATGCAGCGCTACGTGCCCCAGGCCATCGAGTTCTACCCGCTGATCGCGCTGCCGGTGGCGTTTTTTGTCACCGCCGCCATCGGCATGGTCCTGGAGCGCACGGTGATTCGTCACCTCTACGGCCGCCCGCTGGAAACCCTGCTCGCCACCTGGGGCATCAGCCTGATGCTGATCCAACTGGTGCGCCTGGTGTTCGGTGCGCAGAACGTTGAAGTGGCCAACCCCGAGTGGCTGTCCGGGGGAATCCAGGTGCTGCCCAACCTGGTGCTGCCGTACAACCGCATCGTGATCATCGCCTTCGCGCTGTTCGTGGTGGTGCTGACTTGGCTGCTGCTGAACAAGACGCGCCTGGGCCTCAACGTGCGCGCCGTCACCCAGAACCGCAACATGGCCGCCTGCTGCGGCGTGCCCACCGGACGCGTGGACATGCTCGCCTTTGGCCTCGGCTCCGGCATAGCGGGCCTCGGTGGCGTGGCCCTGAGCCAGATCGGCAACGTCGGCCCGGACCTCGGCCAGAGCTACATCATCGACTCGTTCCTGGTGGTGGTGCTCGGCGGCGTCGGCCAGTTGGCCGGTAGCGTCATGGCCGCCTTCGGCCTGGGGATAGCCAACAAGATTCTTGAGCCGCAGATCGGTGCCGTACTCGGCAAGATCCTGATCCTCGCGCTGATCATTCTGTTCATCCAGAAACGCCCGCAAGGACTCTTCGCACTGAAAGGACGGGTGATCGACTGATGAACCAGCCATTGATGCTTACGGCCGCGCAAAAGGCCGGCCCCAAGGTGACCGTCGCGGTCGGTGCAGTGGTGCTGATCCTGCTGCTGGCGCTGCCGTTGTTCTCGCTGTTGTCACCGGAAAATCCGCTGCACGTTTCCGCCTATACCCTGACGTTGGTGGGCAAGATTCTGTGCTACGCCATCGTCGCCCTGGCGCTGGACCTGGTGTGGGGTTATGCCGGGATGTTGTCCCTCGGGCACGGCCTGTTCTTTGCGCTGGGCGGTTATGCCATGGGCATGTACCTGATGCGCCAGGCGTCCGGCGATGAGCTGCCGGCGTTCATGACCTTTTTGTCGTGGACCGAGTTGCCGTGGTACTGGACCGGCACCAGCCACTTCCTCTGGGCGATGTGCCTGGTGGTGTTGGCACCGGGATTGCTGGCACTGGTGTTCGGGTTCTTCGCCTTCCGCTCACGGATCAAGGGCGTGTACTTCTCGATCATGACCCAGGCCCTGACCTTCGCCGGGATGCTGTTGTTCTTCCGCAACGAGACCGGGTTTGGCGGCAATAACGGCTTTACCAATTTCCGCAGCATCCTCGGGTTTGGCATCACCGAGCCGGGCACGCGAGCGACGCTGTTTGTGGCCACCGTGGTGTTGTTGGTGGCGAGCCTGTTCATCGGCTGGCGCCTGGCCCAGAGCAAGTTCGGCCGGGTGCTGACGGCGCTGCGGGATGCGGAAAACCGCCTGATGTTCTGCGGCTACGACCCGCGTGGCTTCAAGCTGTTCGTGTGGGTGTTGAGCGCGGTGCTGTGTGGTTTGGCGGGCGCGTTGTATGTGCCGCAAGTGGGCATCATCAACCCCAGCGAAATGTCGCCGACCAACTCCATTGAGGCCGCTGTGTGGGTGGCCCTCGGCGGGCGTGGAACCTTGATCGGCCCGCTGCTGGGCGCCGGTGTGGTCAACGGCATGAAGAGCTGGTTCACCGTGGCGTTTCCTGAGTATTGGCTGTTCTTCCTCGGTGCGCTGTTCATCATCGTCACCCTGTATTTGCCCAAGGGTGTGATTGGCCTGCTGAAGAAAAGGGGCGACCAATGAGAATTACAGCGACGGCGGAATTCATGCTCGAGCCCATTCTTGAACCGAACAAAGACCAGGGCAGCGCCCGCGATGCCATCGGCCTCGGCCAGGCGGCCGGCAAAGGCCTGAACACCCGCCACGGCACGATCCTGACCCTGGAAGACATCAGCGTCAGCTTCGACGGTTTCAAGGCATTGAACGACTTGAACCTGTACATCGGCGTCGGCGAATTGCGCTGCATCATCGGCCCCAACGGCGCGGGCAAGACCACGCTGATGGACGTGATCACCGGCAAGACCCGGCCCAGCCACGGCAAGGCCTGGTTCGGCGAAACCCTCGACCTGACGAGCATGAGCGAAGTGCAGATCGCCCAGGCCGGCATCGGTCGCAAGTTCCAGAAGCCCACGGTATTCGAAGCCCTCAGCGTGTTCGAAAACCTCGAGCTGGCGCAGAAGACCGACAAGTCGGTGTGGGCCAGCCTGCGGGCGCGCTTGAGTGGCGAGCAGAAAGACCGCATCAGCGAAGTGCTCGACACCATCCGCCTCACCGCTTCAGTCAATCGCCCGGCCGGCTTGCTGTCCCACGGCCAGAAACAGTTCCTGGAAATCGGCATGCTGCTGATGCAAGACCCGCAACTGTTGCTGCTGGATGAACCGGTGGCGGGCATGACCGATGCCGAAACCGAGTTCACCGCCGAGCTGTTCAAGCGCCTGGCGGGCAAGCATTCGCTGATGGTGGTGGAACACGACATGGGCTTTGTCGGCTCGATTGCCGACCACGTGACGGTGTTGCACCAGGGCAGCGTGCTGGCCGAAGGGTCGCTGGAACAGGTGCAGGAAAATGAGCGGGTGATCGAGGTTTACCTCGGTCGCTGAACCTGATCGTTCCCACGCTCCGCGTGGGAATGCATCCGGTGACGCTCTGCGTCACACGGCGGACGCGGAGCGTCCATTGCGGCATTCCCACGCAGAGCGTGGGAACGATCATTAAGGGGAACTGAACATGCTGCAAGTCGACAAGCTGCACCAGTACTACGGCGGTAGCCACATCCTGCGCGGGCTTTCCTTTGAGGTAAAAGTCGGCGAAGTCACCTGCCTGCTGGGCCGCAACGGCGTGGGCAAGACTACCCTGCTCAAGTGCCTGATGGGTTTACTGCCGGCCAAGGAAGGTGCGGTGAACTGGGAAGGCCGCGCCATTACCGGCTTCAAGCCGCACCAGCGGGTGCACGCCGGTATCGCTTACGTGCCCCAGGGCCGGGAGATTTTTGGCCGCCTGACAGTGGAAGAAAACCTGCTGATGGGCCTGTCACGCTTCCCCGGCTCCGAAGCCAAGGAAGTGCCCGCCTTCATCTACGAGCTGTTCCCGGTGCTGCTGCAAATGAAGCAACGCCGGGGTGGTGACTTGTCCGGCGGCCAGCAACAGCAGCTGGCTATCGGTCGGGCCCTGGCCAGCCGCCCGCGCCTGCTGATCCTCGATGAACCCACCGAAGGCATCCAGCCGTCGGTGATCAAGGAGATCGGCGCGGTGATCAAGAAGCTCGCGGCACGCGGCGACATGGCGATTCTGCTGGTGGAGCAGTTCTATGATTTTGCCGCGGAACTGGCCGACCAGTACCTGGTGATGTCCCGGGGCGAAATCGTCCAGCAGGGGCGTGGAGAAAATATGGAAAGCGAGGGTGTGCGCGGGCTCGTTACGATCTAATCTGTAGCGTCCTAACGATAAGCACTGACCATGACCCTACCTGCCCCCACCGCGCTGTTCACCCCAAGCTGGCACGCCGAGCTGGAACTCGGCTACGCGCGTTTCGGCGACACCACGCGCCCAGTGATGCGCCGCCACCTCGGCCCACTGCGGGTGCAAAAGCATCTGTACGCCGAAGGCCCCGAGGTGTGCCAGCACATCATCGTGCACCCGCCGGGCGGGATTGCCGGCGGTGATCGTCTCGATATCAGCGCCCATGTCGCCGAAGGTGCGTGGGCGCAACTGACCAGCCCCGGCGCGGCCAAGTGGTACCGCGCCGGCGGGCCGGCGTATCAGAAACTGGAGCTGACGGTTGAGGCGGGCGCGACGCTGGAATGGCTGCCGCAGGAGACCATCGTGTTCAGCGCCGCCCAGGCCGAACTCACCACCCGCATCGACCTGCAAGGCGATGCCCGGCTGTTTTACTGGGACGTGGTCGCCCTCGGGCGCCCCGCCAGCGGCGAGCGTTTCGACCTCGGGCACTTCCAGTCGCACCTGGATATCCGCCGCGACGGCCAGTTGATTTGGCATGAGCGCCAGCGCATTGTGGGCGCCGACGGTTTGCTCGACTCACCCATCGGGCTGGACGGGCAACCGGTGTTTGCGACCTTGCTGGTGACCGGCGAAATCGACCCTGAACTGCTCGAGCAATGTCGCTCCCTGCCCCACCCGGTACGCGGCGACCTGACCCAATTGCCCGGCCTGCTGGTGGCCCGCTGCCTGGCCAGTGAAGCGCTGCTGGCGCGAGCCTGGCTGATCGCACTGTGGCGCCTGCTGCGCCCGGCCGTGCTGGGCCGCGAGGCTGTATCACCGAGAATCTGGAGCACATGAAGATTAAAAATGTGGGAGCGGGCTTGCTCGCTCCCACATTGGATCTCCGGTGTTTTTACGAATGTATTTCATAGTGGACCTTGAACGATGGACCTGACCCCACGGGAAAAAGACAAACTGCTGATCTTCACCGCCGGCCTGGTAGCCGAGCGACGGTTGGCGCGCGGTGTGAAGCTCAACTACCCGGAAACCATCGCCTACATCTCCGCCGCGTTGATGGAAGGCGCCCGCGATGGCCGCACCGTGGCCGAGCTGATGCACTTCGGCACCACCCTGCTCACCCGCGAACAGGTGATGGAAGGCATCCCGGAAATGATCCCGGACATCCAGGTGGAAGCCACCTTCCCCGACGGCACCAAGCTGGTCACCGTCCACCAACCCATCGCCTGAGGCCCGACCATGTCCTTTTTGATTCGTGATGCGGTGCACGCCGATTTGCCAGGGATTCGCGATATTTACAACGACGCGGTGCTCAACACCACGGCGATCTGGAATGAACAACCGGTAGACCTGGGCAACCGCCAGGCCTGGTTCAGCGCTCGTCAGTCACAGTTTTACCCGGTCCTGGTGGCCGTCGAAGACGAGCAGGTCATCGGCTATGCCTCGTTCGGCGACTGGCGGCCCTTTGAGGGCTTTCGCCACACCGTCGAACACTCGGTGTACGTGCGCAACGACCAGCGCGGCAAAGGCCTCGGCCCACAGTTGATGCAGGTGCTGATCGAGCGGGCGAAAACCTGCGACAAACACGTGATGGTCGCCGCCATCGAGAGCGGCAACCAGGCCTCGATCCGCCTGCATGAGCGCCTGGGTTTCATCACCACCGGGCAGATGCCCCAGGTCGGCACCAAGTTCGGGCGCTGGCTGGACCTGACCTTCATGCAACTGACGCTCAACCCAGGCGCTGTGCCGCCCAAGGAGTGACACCGATGAACGCCCAACTGCGTCGAGTCAATGCCGAAAGTTTTGCCCATTACCGCCCGGGTTTGATTGAGCTGTTGCTGGACGCCGTGAAGCACGGCGCATCGGTGGGCTTCATGGCCGACTTCGATGAAGGCCAGGCCGGCACTTATCTCAACGGCGTGCAGGCCAGTCTTAACGATGGCAGCCTGCTGCTGTGGGTGGTGGTGCGTGATGAACACGTCATCGCCAGCGTGCAATTGGCGCTATGCATGAAAGCCAACGGCCTAAACCGCGCCGAAGTGCAGAAGCTGCTGGTGCACAGCGAGGCCCGGCGCCGTGGCCTTGGCCAGCAACTGATGAGCGCCCTGGAACTGAGCGCCCGCCAGTACAAACGCGGGCTGCTGTACCTGGACACCGAAGCCGGCTCCGGCGCCGAAGCCTTCTACCAGTCGCTGCGTTATACCAAGATCGGTGAATTGCCCAACTACTGCCAAAGCCCGGACGGGCGCTACACCCCGACCGCCATCTACTTCAAGACCCTGGGGCAACCTGCATGATTCCTGGCGAATTTCAGATCCAGCCTGGCGACATCGAACTCAACGTGGGCCGGCGCACCGCCACCCTGAGCGTGGCCAACAGCGGCGACCGGCCGATCCAGGTCGGTTCCCACTATCACTTTTTCGAGACCAACGACGCACTGACGTTCGACCGTGCCGCCAGCCGTGGCATGCGCCTGAACATCCCGGCCGGCACCGCCGTGCGCTTTGAGCCGGGGCAGAGTCGTGAAGTGGAACTGGTTGAGCTGAGTGGCAAACGCCGGGTGTTCGGGTTTGCCGGGCGCATCATGGGCGACCTGGATTAATGATCGTTCCCACGCTCTGCGTGGGCATGCATCCTGTGACGCTCCGCGTCACGACCTTCAAGAGCGGACGCAGAGCGTCCAGGGCGACATTCCCACGCAGAGCGTGGGAACGATCAGGAACTAAACACATGAAGATTTCCAGACAAGCCTACGCCGACATGTACGGCCCCACCGTTGGTGACAAGGTCCGCTTGGCCGACACCGAGCTGTTCGTCGAAGTCGAACAGGACTTCACCGTCTACGGCGAAGAAGTGAAGTTCGGCGGCGGCAAGGTGATCCGTGATGGCCAGGGCCAGAGCCAACTGCTCGCCCATGAGGTGGTCGACACCCTGATCACCAACGCGCTGATCATCGACCACTGGGGCATCGTCAAGGCCGACGTCGGCCTGAAGAACGGCCGCATCTTTGCCATCGGCAAGGCCGGCAACCCGGACATCCAGCCCGGCGTGACCATCTGCGTCGGCGCCAGCACCGAAGTGATTGCCGGTGAGGGCATGATCCTCACCGCCGGCGGCATCGACACCCACATCCACTTCATTTGCCCACAGCAAATCGAAGAAGCACTGACCAGCGGCGTCACCACCATGATCGGCGGCGGCACCGGGCCGGCCACCGGCACCAACGCCACCACCTGCACCTCCGGCCCATGGCACCTGGCGCGCATGCTCCAGGCCTCCGACTCGTTCCCGATGAACATCGGCTTCACCGGCAAGGGCAACGCCAGCCTGCCGGAGCCGTTGATCGAACAAGTGAAGGCCGGTGCCATTGGCTTGAAGCTGCACGAGGACTGGGGCACCACGCCGGCGAGCATCGACAACTGCCTGAGCGTCGCCGACGAGTACGACGTGCAGGTGGCGATCCACAGCGACACCCTCAACGAATCCGGCTTTGTCGAAACCACCCTCGCCGCCTTCAAGGGCCGCACCATCCACACCTACCACACCGAAGGTGCCGGTGGCGGTCACGCGCCAGACATCATCAAGGCCTGTGGCTTCCCCAACGTGCTGCCCAGCTCCACCAACCCAACCCGGCCGTTCACCCGCAACACCATCGACGAACACCTGGACATGTTGATGGTCTGCCATCACCTGGACCCGAGCATTGCCGAAGACGTGGCCTTTGCCGAAAGCCGCATCCGCCGCGAAACGATTGCCGCCGAAGACATCCTTCATGACCTCGGCGCTTTCTCGATGATCAGCTCCGACAGCCAGGCCATGGGGCGGGTTGGCGAGGTGATCACACGTACCTGGCAGACCGCCGACAAGATGAAAAAACAGCGCGGGCGATTGCCTGGCGACGGCGAAGGCAATGACAACTTCCGCGCCAAACGCTACATCGCCAAGTACACCATCAACCCGGCGATTACCCACGGCATCAGCCACGAAGTGGGCTCGATTGAAGTGGGCAAGTGGGCCGACCTGGTGCTGTGGCGCCCGGCGTTTTTCGGGATCAAGCCGACGCTGATTCTCAAGGGCGGCGCGATTGCCTCAAGCCTCATGGGCGACGCCAACGCCTCGATCCCGACGCCGCAACCGGTGCACTACCGCCCGATGTTCGCCAGCTTCGGCAGCTCGCTGCACGCCACCAGCCTGACCTTTATCAGCCAGGCGGCGTTGGCGGCAGGCCTGCCGGAGCAGTTGGGGTTGAAGAAGCAGATCGCCGTGGTCAAGGGTTGCCGCGCGGTGCAGAAAACCGACTTGATCCACAACGATTACCTGCCGGATATCGAGGTTGACCCGCAGACCTACCAGGTCAAGGCCGATGGAGTATTGCTGTGGTGTGAGCCTGCGGATGTGTTGCCGATGGCGCAGCGGTACTTCTTGTTCTAAGCCCCAAATACGGCACTGATCGCCTGGTCGGTCAGTGTCGTGTTCAATGAGTTGAGTTCGCTGGTGATGCTGGCAAGCGAAGTGTCGTATTCAGCCCGACTCATGACGGTTCCCGGCAGGCTGTTACCGCGCGGCCGACCGAGGATATCGGCGGTCCTGGCGATGGTGTCGCTCAGGTCCTTCTTGGCCTCGGCAGACAAGCCGCCATCCCTGGCCCATTGCGCTTGCGCGTCCTCGTAGTCGAGCAACGCGTCAGATTTCCAGAAGATTCTCAAGTATTCCACCTTGTGGGCCCGCTCCAGAAATTCCTTCCACATCGGCTGCTCAATCAGGTTCTTGCGCAACTGCTCACCCTGGTCCAGCGCTGTCACCTGCTCGTACGCCGCCTCTACCATGGCCGGCGTCACATACTCTTCGCGGTACAGCATGGTTCTGGCCTGCCACGGCAAGTCCAGGCGAGAGGATAGCTGGGAGGTGTAAGCCAGGTAGATCTCGACCTCATCAATAGGCGGGATCTCATTGCCTGCGTTGTCGTAATGAGAGACCAACATGCCCTCCTGGTCATACTCCCTATACCTGGCGCCTTGACTGATCAATTGTGCCACGCGCGCATGAGCGATCCGCCCCAACTCCTCCAATCGCCACTTGCCCCTGGCCAACTTGAGCACGCTGCTTCTCACCGCATTCGCGTCTTCATTGGCATAGGCCGAGCGCAACAACACTTCAACCCCCATGGCATTGAACAACTGCGCCCCCGCATCCACGCAAGCCGTGGGGAACTGTGCCATGCGGAACAGCTCCTCTCGCAACTCGGCGTCTTCGCCCATGGCCTCCAGCATGCGCCATACTTTCGCAGTCAGCTCCGGCAGGTAGCGCTTGCCCTCGACTACGGCATCCCCTGATTTGGACAGGTAGCGAATTTCGTTGAAAAAAGCTTCAGAACCGAAGGCATCCTCCAGCCTTTGCCACAATTGCTGCTTGGATTCCCATTCCTCGTCGGTCAATCCCGTTTTCCAGAGTTTGCTATCGGCCCGGCCTTTGGGTGGAAGCTGACGATCCGGATCATTACCGGCTGCCTCGATATATAACCTGAAATCGCTCACGGCTTTAGTACTCAGTAGCTCTCGGGAGAGCGTCGTGCGCGCGATGATCCGGGCGTTATCAGAACCCGGCGCAAATACCGGTACGCGGATAAGCGCGTTCTCACGCAAATCCAGAATGAAATGCCGTGGGCGCGGCAGGCGAAACACGCTGGCAGGCCACTCCTCCAAATCTGTTTCAGCCAGCCACAGCTGGCGCAAATCAGGCATGCGACTCACGTCCGGCGCCAGACCCAATGGATTGCTTTCAAGCGACAGCTCCTTGAGCTGTTTCAGTTTGCCCAAGACCATGACGCTCTCCTGACTCAGGACTATTTCATTGCCTCCCAGATACAACTCGGTCAGGTGCGGCATGGCGGCAATGGCCGGCGGCAGCCGCGTCAACCGGCAGGCTTGCACGGACAAGCTGCGCAGGCTGCGAAAGTTGGAAACAAACCCGTCGACGTCGTCACTGGTCAAGGCCATGCTGCGCAGGGTCAGCTTACTGACGTGATCAAAGTCGGCCGGCAATGGCGGCAGGGTGCGCAACTGCTGGCGCAATTCGACCCCATCCCACTTGATGGCCTGGCCGAGGTATCGACCATTGCCGTCGATATCCCGCACCCCGGTTCTGCGCCAGGCCGCCTCAATGGCCTTGACGATCCGGCCCCTGGCCCGATAAATCCGATCTGCCGCCTGGCCACTGGTCGACGCGCCTGCGCGAGCGCTAATCTGCCAGGTTCGCAACGTCTGAGTCAGGTTGCTGAATTCGCTTTCGAGTTCCTGTACCCAGGTGAGATCGAGTGGATCGCCGAGAGGTCGCAACTCGGCAATTTCGTTGGCGGTGATGTCCGGGTACAAGTTGCGAATGCGTGCCTGCAGGCTCCGCTCAAACGCCCAACCGCCGCGCCCGCTCAAGGGGTACCCACGCCTGCCGCCCGACAACTGCGATAGCGGTTTGAAGAACGGTTGGGCGGGTTGCATCTGCAGCACCTTGCGCAAGGCACCGCGCGACAGGGCATGTTCCTGGATTTTGCCTCTTAACTCCGGCCCCTGCCCAATGCCTGGCAATCCCAGAGACTGGCGGTGGGTGTCTGGCAGGGCATGTTGCAAGGCGCCGTACAGATTGTCGACGACATGCAGGCTTTGCCCTCGCGCGTCAAACGCCTCGTAGCGTCCATCGCCCCTGTGCACCAATACCTTGCGGTGCGCGGACTCGGGTGGGCCATAGCCGGCACGCAGGCTTCCGGCCAGGGAGCCTTCGCGAACCTCAATGCGCAAGTCGTTTCGCCAGCCAGGAAGGCGCTCCAGCGTGTTGAGCGCCAGCGCTTCGGTGTCGACATTGGCCAACTCGTCCAGATAAAGCCCTTCGTACGCCCGGGCCAGACGCAGATGCCCAAGTTGCCGGCGCGCTTGCTGCGCCAGCTCCAGGGGAATCTTGCGATTGTTGACCAGGCTCGCCCGCTGCGAGGGGCTGGCACCTTCCAGCAGTTCCTCGACCATGACCGGTGGCAGGCTTTTGAAGTCGCGCGCGAACAGTTGCAGTTCGGCGCTGCCAGGCGATGACCGCCCGAGGTAAAGGCTGTCGAACACCCGCCGCAGGGACTGTTTTGCATAGATTCCCAGCCGTTCCTGCAACGCCTGGCTACGCAGCGCGGCCCCGTAGGGCATATGCTGGCCGAGCAGGTTTTTAAGCTGCTCCTCGGGCAAACTCTCGACGATCAACGCCGGCAGCTTGCCACCGAACAGGTCTATGCGGCTGATGCTGATCAGTTCCGTCCCGGGCGCATGAGGTTGGCCATACAGGGCAGCCGTCCTGCTGGTGCCCTGGCCGTCAAATACTTCGATGGTCCTGCCGGGCGGCCAGCCGGTCATTTCCACCATCAACGACGCGGCGTAGCTACCCAGGTCCATCGACATCGACCCCGCAAGGATCTGCCCACTCAAGCTTTCGGCACGCCCGTAAGCCCGCATGCGCACCGCCGTGTCGAGTGTGATTGCCGGCGTCGGCTCGCTTTCCACGTACAGCCGGCGCAGCACGCTTTCATCGGTGTCACTGATCTTGCGCACCTGCTCCAACTGCGTATCGCTCAGGCCTTCCATTACATGGCTCAGTCGCCGCATCAGCGGAGCACCTTGCCACGTCAGGGGCTCATCGGCCTCATGGGTCCAGGCGCCAGAACCGTTGTTGACGATCTGAGGCTCATACGCCTCGGGCCTGCTGGGGTGCTGGACCCGGTACACGCCCGGTTCGTCTTGCGCGGTCACGGCGTAGCGATTGCCGTCCACCGACACGACCTGGCGCCCATTGACGGTATGTAGTCCCGCCTGGTCGGGAACCGAGCCTGCCGGCAGTCGGATGTCCTGCGCATAGGGCGCAAGGTCCGGCTTCCACAAGCGGGCCTTGCCCGACGGCAGCCTGACCGCCTTGAGTCCTTCGATAAACGGCGACAGGCTGATATGCAACGCAGCGCCGCCCACCGCCAGTTGCGCGAGATTTTCCAGCACGTCAGCGATATGCGCCCAGCCGGCCTCGCGGTCACCCTGGCCGAGTTCAACCACGCCCTCCAGTACTTCGTACAGCAGTTGCCCGGCCGTGACCACCGCCATCAGTGCACCCAAGGGCGGAATGAACATCGACACCAGGTTCAAGGTGAACAGGCCGATGTTCATCAGATGCGCCATCCGCCGGTCGTGGCCAGCCGCGTCGGTGTGAGCGGTGGGTATCGCCATGCTCAACCCATCGTCGAGTGCGCGCTTGCGCATGTCGGCGTACAGCTCGTCCCAAGGGTCGACGTCGATCCACAGCCCCTTGATCGGGTGGGCGTTGAGGTTCAGGTTTGGCTGGTCCTGCGGCGTGCGGCTGATATGTCGCGGGGACTTTATGACGGCGTTGATCGCCTGGAGTTCGGTAAGGGATTTTCTTGCGTAGTACTGTCGCCACGCTGGATCAGGGCCCAGGGCCACGCGCCTTTGCGGTTCATCGACGCGTTTCTCGGTGAACCGCCCGTAGTAGTAAGCCAGGTATTTTTTCCCGATGAACCGTGAGAAAAACTGTTGGTGGGCCGTGACCTGAACCCCCCTGCTGTCCCAATAGTCCTCTGGCCTGTAAGCGGTCAGCTCACGGGTCGTTTCCTCTGCATAGTCGGCAAAGGTTTTGTAGCGCTTGATGGGGTGCTCGGGGTGGTCGGGGATGTAGACGATAAGCCAGGTGCCATACCCATGCTCCACGCTCGGGTCGATCATGAGGCAGCCGTGCATTTGCAGTTCCATGATACTGGGCCAGCGGTGCCAGACCTGCTTGCCTTCGTGCTTGATGCGTCGCTCGCCATTGGCGATGCGCTGCAGTAGCGCGTAGTCGTCGCTGCGAATATCACCTTTGAGCAACGCCACGTAGGCGGCGGCTCTGAAGGCGTCCTTTTGCCGGGTGATAAAGCGTTCACGCAGCAGGTTCCTGGACACGGTTTGCACGGGCAGCAGGTAGGTGGTGAGGTGTTCCTGGTACAGCCTGCCCAGGTCCAGGTCGCGGCATAACCGGGCGAAGGTCTCGATCGTCAGGGTCGTGGTATGGCGCTCGAAACGGCCATCCGCGCCGGGAGCGGTGATAAAGCCTGAAGCACTGTCGAAGAACCCGGCGCGGGTCTCGCGCGCTTCAAAATTGTTCAAGGCCGCTTGCAACAGGGACAAAGTCTTGGTCCGGTAGCCTGTCGCTAGTCCTTCGACCGGTACATAGAGGCGCAGATGCACCTGGTTGACGTCCAGCTCAAACCCGGCGGCCTTCAACGCGGCTTCAAGCAATGGCCGGGCGAAGGCGTTGACCTCTTGCACCTTGCCGGTCGCTTGCTCCAGTGCAGTGTGAGACTTGATGCTCGCCTCCAACAGGTTTTGCAGCGCAGCCTTCTGTGCCGGGGTGGTGGCCGCATACCAGGCGGGGATCTCTGGCTTGGCCTGCGTGATGGCTGCACGCAGGGCAGGAGATGCGCTGACCAGGCTTTCGGGGATGGCGGCTTTGATCTGTGCATAGTGACGCCCTTCGCCGCCCGGCAGGAGCGAGGTGGAGGCTTGAGGTGCTGGCATAAACGAGTACCGATAGGGAAATTAAGGCAATGACCTTAATCAGTCGCCCCCGGCACTCGGCGGTAGCTATTTGAACGGATTGCCCCCCCTGGACGAACACTCAAAAAGCGCTGGCAGGCTTGATGCACACGGGGGGATTTCCATGGGGTAATTAAGTCGTCGATCCATAGGTAATCCGGGGCCGATGCGTTAACTATTGCGTGCTATCCAGCGGCTTTTCGACTTATTAATCCACAGCGGTTTTCAGTAGCCTTTTTCCTTTGCTTACCCAAAGGAATGCCCCCATGCAGGATGCCCCCTCCGTTACTCCCCTCTCATCTTCCGACGACAACAGTGCGTTCATTCGCCAGGCCATTCCGGACTGGCTGGTACAGGCGCCGGCCCACCGCATAGAAGCGTTGAAACAGGCCAGGCTCGAACAGGCGCAGTGGATGGACAGCTTGTCGCCGCTGCAGCGAAGAACCTTGAAGGCGTTCAATGAAACCAGTTTCAAATCCCAACACGCGGTGGATAAACACCTGGCCAACGTCCAGGCACTCAAGCCCTTCGCCATAGGCCTGCTCAACGGCGCGCTGAAAGAACAATTCAACCTCACCGTGGATGTCGAAGGCACCTTTCTTCGTTTGTATGAGCCGCTGAGGCTCGGCACCCTGGGGATCAAGGCCGGCGAATACAAAGTACTGGAGGTGTCGCTGGTGCAGGCTGCCCTGCATAACTTTGAAGCCAGTGAAGGTGAAGACGGCGCATTCGATCCTGCCTCCGGGTTCACCCAATACCCGGACCGGGAAGGCGCCTCTCCCAGGATCAGCCCGGCGCTGACCGTACCCGCCTTTATCAGGCTGTGCCGTACGCTGGACGTGGGTGCCCGCTACCAGGCGCACCTCAAGGAAACATTACTGCCCACCGACGAGACGGCCGCCACCCGGTTGCGCGACGCCGTGATCACCAGCCAGAAGGATGCCCTCAGGGCTGCGGCGTACCTGGCGCTGCTCAAGCAGGACATTCTCCCGGATGACTTCACCATGGTGCTCAAGGTGGTCGACGGCGAACGCAACCCGACGCTGGGCGGCAAGCCGGTGTGGTTCAGTTGCCTGAGCGTGATGGACCGCGCGCTCATGGGAAGCGTGGTGTTTACACCGGTGGAAAAATATCGCTATGCCACCGACTTCATCGTCTACCTGCCCCACGATCCGGAGCACCCGCTCAAGCGCTACAACAGCCTTGATGCGCTGAAAACCGAACTGAACCGCCAGTGGGCGGCGCGCGACAAAGCGCCAAGCGAATCCGGCAATAACAACCGCCCGACGCCCACGAGCTACCAGCATTTTTTCAGCCAGTTTCTCAATGAACACGACAAGCCGGCGTTCTTCAACCGGTTTACCGAACCCGCTGCGGACTCCACCGCCGCCGTCGACGCAGTAGCGCGTTCGCCGGTGACCCAGACGATGCTGCAACTGGCCTTCCCGGTATTGACTACGACGGTCATGCCCCAGTCGCTTCCGCCCCCGAAAGCCGGCTGCAGGGTGGTGAAGACGGGCGCTCCCGACCTGTACCTGATGGTGGTCTCAAGACAGGGCCTGTGGGCTGACAACGTCGACCTGTGGGCCAACCTGTTTGAGCATGGCCGCGACAAGGCCCTCGGCGATGCGCGCGACCAGGCAGTGCCCACCGCCGATGTCGACGCCCGGGTGCGCGGGCAAAAAATCGCCCGTTGGCTGGAGGCCGGCGCTACCGTGCTCGGCCTGGGACTGGCGTTCGTCCCGGTGCTCGGCGAAATCATGCTGGCCGCCATGGCGGGCCAATTGCTCTACGAAACCTTCGAAGGCGTGATCGACTGGGGCGAAGGCGACCGGGACACGGCCAAGGCGCACTGGTTCGACGTCGCGCAAAACCTGGCCGCCATGGCGCTGCTGGCCGGTGCGGGGAAAGGCCTGCAAAAACTCGCGGCACCGCCTACACCCGCGTTGGTACAGGAGCTCAAGCCGGTGCGTTTGCCAGGTGGCGAGCTACGGCTGTGGAAGCCGGACCTTACGCCTTATCGCAGCCCCGTCGTATTGCCCAAGGACGCCACGTTTGATGACCTGGGCTTGCACAGCCACGACCAGCAGCCGCTGCTGCCCCTCGACGATCACCTGTATGCCGTCAAACCCGAGCCCGACGGCGACACCTATCGCATACAACACCCCACACGCTCCGACGCTTATGCCCCGCAGGTGGCGCATAACGGCGCAGGTGCCTGGCTGCATGAAGGCGAAGAACCGCTGACCTGGGACGGCCCGGCGCTGATGCGCCGCCTGGGTTGTCGCACCCGGGGCTTGAGCGACGCACAACTGGAACAGGCACGCCTGGCCAGTGGCACTCGCGCCGATCAACTGCGCCAACTGCATGTGGACCTGCAACCGCCGCCCGCCCTGTTGAGTGACAGCCTGGCGCGCTTTGGCATCCATCAGCGGATCGAGACCTTTATCGAGAAGATGGGCAGTGACGACCCGCTGGATTATGCGCTGGCCGACCCGGCGATCACCGAGCGCGTGGTGGCGCACCGAGGCTTGACCTATCCGGCGGTCCTCGACCCGACTCCCCGGGTGCTGGACGAACAGACGATGCTGTGGCGCCGGGAAGTTGCCCAGGCCGCCCGGGACAGTCGGACCTCGCTGTTCGACGCGGATTATCGCGCCCATAACCTGACCCGCTCGCCCCCGGTACAGCAGCTCATGGACAGGTTTTCCGGCCTGCCGGCGGAGGTTGCCAGGCAGTTGCTGGAAACCGCCACGGACGCGGATTTAACCACGCTGAGTGGCCATCAGCAGTTGTCACCAAGGCTCACCGCCCTGGCGCGCGAAAGCCAGCAGCAAGTGCGCATGGCACGGGCCTATGAAGGCTTGTTCCTCGACACCCTGCAGAGCCCGGACAGCCTGCGCTTGGCCCTGCATACCCTGCCCAGCTTGCCGGGTTGGGACCCGAGCCTGCGGGTGGAAATCCGCTTGGGCAGCGAACAGGGGCCACTGATCGACGCCGTCGGTCCAGAGGCCGACGCACCGCCGCTGATGCTGGCGATGGGTGAAGACGGGGCGTTCGGCGCCACCGACCTGTATGGCGCCGTTCTGGCACGTCTTGAACAGGGCCAGCGTCGAGCACTTGGCGAAGCCGCACGGGACGCCGGCACCTTGAAGCAACGGGTGCGTCAAACGCCATTGGCCCGGGACGAGCTGCGCTCGGTGCTGCTGGAATACCCGTTGCTGCGCAAACCCTTGGCAGGAGACCTGCGCCTGCGGGGCGGCTCCCCGCTGCACAAACTCACTCAATTGCGCAGCACCCATACGCGGGTGCGCAAGCTGTATCCTGGGTTCAGCGACGAGCAGGCCACAGCCTTCATCGAGACCCTCGGGAGCGATGCGCGCACTGAATTGACGCGCCGGGAAGACCAATACGCCGCCCTCAAACACGCACTCAAGGACTGGGTGAAACGCAGTGCCCGAGAAGATACGAGCCGGCGTCCATTTGAGGTAAACCCGGGAGGCCGGGAGCAGTCAGTGGCCGATGCGTTGAGAGATTGCTGGCGTCGACAGACCGTGGACCGTGCCGGGACATACACCGGGCGCCGACTGGAAATCAGCGCCCAGGTGAACCTGCCCAAACTCAACGCCGATTTTGGCCATGTCGAGGAGTTGGTTCTCGACTACGTGAGCTTCACCGACGGCCCCGGGCAGTTCCTTGGCAACTTCCCCAATCTGAAACGTTTGACCCTCAAACAAGTCGGCGGTATCGGACGCCATACGCTGACCGAACTGCCCGAAGCAATCACGGCCATAAAGGCGCTGACGCACCTGGACCTGTCGAAAAATGCCATCCGCCTGAGCGAAATCAGCGCCGGCCAACTGGCCGGCCTGAGCCGCCTGGAAGAACTGTGCCTGAACGACAACCCCTTGGGCACCCTGCCGGATTTCAGCCCGCTGCTACGACTGCGCAAGCTGGAGCTGCGTGACACCCGGATCAATCAGTGGCCCACAGGCCTGCTGGAACTGCCGGAGCTGAGAGAAGTCGACCTGTCCGGCAATCACCTGAGCGCGGTGCCCGACAGCCTGCTCAACCCAGCCCCCGAAAACGTGGAAGCCAGCATCCGTCTCAACCGCATGACCCGCCTGCGTGACAACCCATTCACCCCGCAAGCCAATCAGCAGATGCGGGCGTACATCGCTCGCCTGGCACAAACTCGCCCGGGCTGGCGCAACGGCGGCCAGCCTGGCGCCTTCGAAGTACCCTTGAGCCACACCGACGAAATGCGGCGGATAAGGGACCTGTTTCCCGGCTACAGCGAGGAGGAAAACGAGCAATTCGTATTGCACGCAGGCGACGGGGCGCCGGCTGAACTGACGCGCCTGGAAGGCGAGTGGCAAACCTTGAGCACCCAACTGAACGCCTGGGCCACACAACGGTTCCTGGTGGCTGCCGACAGCGAAAACCTGCGTGCAGGGGATGCCAACCATCGCCAGCAATTCGCTCGAGACCTCAAGGCGTGCTGGCGGCGCATGACTCCCAAAGTGCTGGCCCAAGATGGTTCTCCCGCCGGCTACACCCTTGAAGCACTCGGTTTGAGAGTCGGCGACTTGCCTGCGCTGGAAGCAGATTTCAGCCACGTTGGGTCAATCAAGCTTCAGGGCATGCAATCCGTTTACGGCCTGGATGAGTTTCTCGGCCACTTCAGTCACACCCGTTGGCTCGACCTGTCGTACGGAGAGTTGCGTTCAATCCCGCCCAGCGTTGCCCGGATGATTCGGCTTACCCGCCTGGACCTCAGGAGCAACCAACTTTCCCTGAGCGAGGCCGACGTGGATCTGCTGGAGGGGCTCACCTCACTCAAGATCATCAATCTGAGCCGCAACCCCCTGGCGCGTACCCCCAACTTCGCAACCCTGCCGAACCTGCGTAGGGTGAATTTGAAAAACACCGGGATCACCGAGTGGCCGCAGGGCTTGGGGCCACATCAGGCGTTGGACATCGTTAACCTGGCGCAGAACCGCATCACGCAGTTGCCCGAGTCCCTGGTCAACCCGCTGCCCGAGGAGGCCGAGGCATTCATCTACGTCAACAACGTCACCTTTATCGACGGCAACCCGCTGAGCACCGAAGCCCGCAGGCAGTTGGTCGAGTATTGGAGCAATGCAACCTTGCTCCACCGCGAGGCAGCAGCGGGCCGGCAGCCCGGCGCGATGCGTTATCGGGCGCCACAGCCCGCTACAGTCGAGGTTCACGCGCCTCAAGAACAGATCGTGGACGACACACCGGAGCCGGCATACCAGCACTGGATGGATGGTCTGTCACCCGAGGAAATCGACGTACGACGCAGCCTGTGGGAGTCGATTGCCGAGAAACCCGGTTCGCAGATCTTCCTCGACATCCTCGACAACCTCAAAGAATCGGCGGAGTACCGCAGCCGCTATACCGACCTGCAATCGCGCCTGTGGCAATTGCTCTATGCGGCCCGGGACGATGGCTTGCGTGAAGAGCTGTTCAACCTGGCGGGTGACCCGCGCTGCGGCGATCGGTCGGCCCTGGTGTTCAGTGACATGGAGACCAAGGTGCTGACGTGGCAAGCCACGCGCTATGCCGCCGATGGCGAGGCGGGACCGGCACTCTACACGTTGGCCAAAGGTCTTTTTCGCCTGGACGAGGTGGAAAAATTAGCCAGCGCAGACATTCGGGTTCGAGAAGGCATGATTCGCACGTCGACCATGACCCCTGAACAAAAAGTCGCCGCCCTGGAAAAACTGGAAGATATTGAAATTCGCCTGGCCTATCGCATGGGCCTGGCCCGCCGCCTCGGCCTGCCCGGTCAGCCCAACGATGCCCGCTACCTCGCAACGGGACAGGTAGCGCCGCAGATCCTGAATAATGCCGCCATCACAATAGAAAAACTGGACAACTCCAAGAAGCTCGTACAGTCGCTGTTAGGCCGCGAATTCTGGCAGGCCTTTATTCGCAACCATTATGACGATGAGTTCAGAGTCCTGAGGGAGCCCCATGACGTGCGCTTGAATGCGTTATCCGAGGAACACGATGCGGGCGCCCTCAGTGATGAGGCATACGCAACCCAGGCTGAAAATGTGCAACTGCAACTGGCCGTGGACGAGGCGCAACTGATTCGCTCGCTGACCCTGCGCGACTGGGTGCCGTGCAAGGCGCGCTGCAGCATCACCTGATGGATTCAGGGCGTTTGCACCAACCGCCCCAGCCGTTGCTTGAGCATCTGGTTCTCGGCCCGCAGTTGCTGGACCTCTTCCAGCAGGTCGAGCGCCAGGGCGACGCCTTCCCATTCCAGCTCCAGGTCCTTTTGCAGCGCCGAGGCGCGCTTGGCCAGGGCCAGTTCGTAATCGGTGAAGCGCCAGGACTCGGGACTGGTCCCCACCGGTTCAACGATGCCGTGCTCGACGATTTCGATCACGTAGGCCACCGACAGGTCGGTGGCCTCACAGAATTCTGCCATGTTCACTTGAACCAAACGGGGACTGCTCATCGTTAGCTACTCCATGATTCTCTTGGATCGAAGGCGGCTTTTTGTGCCAGTTCCTGCCACAACGCCTTGACCTCGTCGTCGGTGTTTTTCGGCATCACCGCCTTGAGTTGCACAAACAGGTAACCGCGCTGCCCGGCCTTGTTCAACAAGCCATGGCCCTTGGCGCGCATGCGCTGGCCGTTCTGGCTGCCGGCCGGCACCTTGAGGTTGATCTTGCCGGTGAGGGTCGGCACCGCCACTTCCGTGCCCAACGCCAGCTCCCACGGGGCCAGTGGCAGGGTGATGATCAGGTTCTCACCTTCCACATCGAATTTAGGGTGTGGCGCGAACTTGATGATCAAGTACAGATCACCATTGGCACCACCGCCAATCCCAGGCGCGCCCTGGCCCTTGAGGCGGATGCGCTCGCCGTCGGCCACACCGGCCGGGATCTTCACGTTCAGGCTCTTGGTGGTGTTGCTGACGTGCTGGCCGGCCGCGTTGTATTGCGGCACCTGGAAGTTGACCTGCTTGGACTCGTTGGACAGGGTCTCTTCGAGGAAGACCGGCAGTTCCATTTCCACATCTTGCCCTCGACGCCCGGCACTGCGGCCCTGGGCACCACCAAAACCATTGCCGCGCGAACCGAAGATCGAGCTGAAGAAGTCCGAGAAGTCGCCGGTGTCCTGGCCACCGCCGCCATAGCCACCACGGCTCTGCCAGCCTGGCGGGCCCTGGAACGGCTGGCCATGCTGGCCGTACTTGCGCAGATCGTCGTATTCGGCGCGCTTGTCGGCACTTTTCAGCGCTTCATAGGCTTCGGACGCGTCCTTGAACTTGGCTTCAGCGTCCTTTTCCTTGCTCACGTCCGGGTGATATTTGCGCGCCAGCTTGCGATAGGCGGCCTTGATCGCCTTGTCGTCAGCGGTGGGTTCTACACCGAGAATCTTGTAATAGTCTTTGAAGTCCATCGGGGGCATCACCATCCATTATCGATATCGCACTGCCAGCGTCACAGCATGCGCCTGTTTGCGGCGTCTGGATTGACCGATCTCAATCTTGTGACCGAAGGGTGCGTCAGAAGTTTATCGGCGCTGCGGGCAGAATCCTGCAGCCACCAACCGTATGGGGAGGATTTGGGGGCAAAGGCCGGGCTTTCAAGGTAACAAGTGCGTTGTATTTAGCGGATAGTCGGCCTACGCATCTGCACGCGGGTGGCATACACTGCGCGGCCGTTTTTCAACCGGAACCCGATTGACATGAAAAACCCATCCCCAGCCCGTGCCTGCGGTATCGACTTCGGCACGTCCAACTCCACCGTCGGCTGGATTCGTCCCGGCATGGAAACGCTTATCGCGCTGGAGGACGACAAGATCACGCTGCCGTCGGTGGTGTTCTTCAACTTCGAAGAGCGCCGCCCGGTGTACGGTCGCCTGGCCCTGCACGAGTACCTGGAAAACTACGAAGGCCGGCTGATGCGCTCGCTCAAGAGCCTGCTGGGTTCCAAGCTGATCAAGCACGACACCAGTGTATTGGGCACGGCCATGCCGTTCACCGACCTGCTGGCGCTGTTTATCGGCCAACTCAAGAGCCGCGCCGAGACCACCGCCGGGCGTGAGTTCGAAGAAGTGGTGCTGGGCCGTCCGGTATTTTTCGTCGACGACGACCCGATGGCCGACCAGGAAGCCGAGAACACCCTGGTGGACGTGGCCCGCAAGATCGGCTTCAAGGACATCTCGTTCCAGTACGAACCGATTGCCGCGGCCTTCGACTACGAGTCCACCATCGAGAAAGAAGAGCTGGTGCTGATTGTCGACATCGGCGGGGGTACCTCCGACTTCTCCCTGGTGCGCCTGTCGCCCGAGCGCCGCCAGATCGACAACCGCCACGACGACATCCTCGCCACCGGCGGTGTGCACATCGGCGGTACCGACTTCGACAAGCAGCTCTCGCTGGCCGGCATGATGCCGCTGTTCGGCTACGGCAGCCGCATGAAGAGCGGCGCTTATATGCCCACCAGCCACCACATGAACCTGGCGACCTGGCACACCATCAACTCGGTGTACTCGCAGAAATCCAAGCTGGCGCTGGGCAGCATGCGCTACGACATCGAGGACACGGGTGGCATCGACCGCCTGTTCAACCTGATCGAACAGCGCGCCGGGCACTGGTTGGCGATGGAAGTGGAAGAAACCAAGATTCAGCTGACCCGGCAGGACAGCCGCCATGTGCTGCTGGACCGGGTCGAGCCGGGGTTGAGCGTGGAATTGAGCCGGGCGCTGTTCGAGTCGGCCATCGATGGCTTGCTGGAGCGGGTGCGCAATGCGGTGACGCAACTGCTCAACGACGCCTCGGTGGACGTGGCCCAGGTGGACACGGTGTTCTTTACCGGGGGTTCCAGCGGGATTCCGGCGCTGCGCCACAGCATCTCGGCGATGCTGCCGAATGCGCAGCATGTGGAAGGGAACATCTTTGGCAGTATTGGCAGTGGTCTGGCGATTGAGGCCAGCAAGCGCTACGGCTACTGAGTTTTAGCTGAAACCGTGGCGCGCCCTTCGCGAGCAAGCCCGCTCCCACATTCGGCTGCATTCCAAAGTTGGAACTCGGTCAAATGTG
>NZ_JBSVWQ010000094.1:0-22713 GCF_054071215.1 Pseudomonas sp. SDO5522_S412
TCATAAGCTGACTGGCACACCGCATTCGCGAGCAAGCCCGCTCCCACATTGGATTTTCATCACCCGGAGGCCTGCGGCAATTTGCCAGCTTGCTATCGGTTTTTTGTTGCCTGTGGTGGCTTATACACATATCGTTACAAAACTGTTCAGCGCCAGCCTCGTGCCAAGGCTTTAACAGCAAGGACGGTTGCGACCAGGGATTACTAATAAGATAGCCAAAATGAGTGCATGACATGTCCACTACAACGGGCAAGGGCAAGGCGATCTTTCGCGTTGTCAGCGGTAACTTCCTCGAGATGTTCGACTTCATGGTCTATGGCTTCTACGCCACGGCCATTGCCAAGACATTTTTCCCCACCGACAGCGCGTTCGCGTCCCTGATGCTGTCCCTGGCGACCTTTGGTGCCGGGTTCCTGATGCGTCCGCTGGGCGCGATTTTCCTCGGTGCCTATATCGACCGTCACGGCCGTAAAAAGGGCCTGGTGATCACCCTGGCGATGATGGCCGCCGGTACCGTGCTGATCGCCTGCGTTCCCGGGTATGCCACCCTGGGTGTCGCGGCGCCGCTGATCGTGTTGTTCGGCCGCCTGCTGCAAGGTTTCTCCGCCGGTGTCGAACTGGGCGGCGTGTCGGTGTACCTGGCGGAAATCGCCACTCCAGGCCGTAAAGGCTTCTTCGTCAGTTGGCAGTCCGCCAGCCAGCAAGCTGCGGTGGTATTCGCCGGCCTGCTGGGCGTAGGCCTCAACCACTGGCTCAGCCCGGAAGAAATGGGTGACTGGGGCTGGCGCGTGCCGTTCCTGATCGGCTGCCTGATCGTGCCGGTGATCTTCGTGATTCGTCGCTCCCTGGAAGAAACCCCGGAATTCCAGGCGCGCAAACACCGCCCTACCCTGCAGGAAATCGTCCGCTCGATCGGCCAGAACTTCGGCATCGTCATCGCCGGCATGGCGCTGGTGGTGATGACCACCGTGTCGTTCTACCTGATCACCGCCTACACCCCGACCTTCGGCAAGGCCGAACTGCACCTGTCGGACTTCGACGCGCTGCTGGTCACTGTGTGCGTGGGCATCTCGAACTTCATCTGGCTGCCGGTGATGGGCGCGGTGTCCGACAAGATCGGGCGTAAACCCCTGCTGCTGGGGGCGACTATTCTGGCGATCCTCACCGCTTATCCAGCGCTGTCCTGGCTGGTGGCCAACCCGAGCTTCAGCCATCTGCTGATCGTGCTGCTCTGGCTGTCGTTCCTGTATGGCTCGTACAACGGCGCGATGGTTGTAGCGCTGACCGAAATCATGCCGGTAGAAGTGCGCACCACCGGTTTCTCCCTGGCCTACAGCCTGGCGACGGCAACCTTTGGTGGCTTTACTCCGGCGGCGTGTACCTACCTGATCCACGTGCTGGACAACAAGGCCGCACCGGGCATCTGGCTCAGCGGCGCGGCGGTGCTGGGCTTGATCGCCACATTGATCCTGTTCAAGGGCAACCGGCATGAACTGCGTACCGCGCAGGCTTCGATAGTCGGCGGCGCTTGATGGATCGCTATCGCAGGCAAGCCCGCTCCCACATTTGAATGTATTCACACATCAACATATGGGAGCTGGCTTGCCTGCGATGAGGCCGGTACAAGCAACGCAAAAACAACAGACATAAAAAAGCCCCGAACCAGTCGGGGCTTTTTCATTTACCGCTGATGCTTAGCGCGGGAATGCTGGCGGGTTAACCCCGGCCATGTCTTCCATCACGCGAACCACCTGGCAGCTGTAACCGAATTCGTTGTCGTACCAAACGTACAGAACAACGCGGTTGTCTTGAGTGATGGTCGCTTCAGCGTCCACCACACCGGCGTGGCGCGAGCCCACGAAGTCGGTGGAAACCACTTCCTGCGAATTGACGAAGTCGATTTGCTTGTGCAGATCGGAGTGCAGCGCCATGTAGCGCAGGTACTCGTTCATCTCTTCACGGGTGGCGGCTTTCTCAAGGTTCAGGTTGAGAATGGCCATCGACACGTTCGGCGTCGGAACACGGATCGCGTTACCGGTCAGCTTGCCGGCCAGCTCAGGCAGGGCCTTGGCAGCAGCGGTGGCAGCACCGGTCTCGGTGATCACCATGTTCAGCGCGGCGCTACGGCCACGGCGATCGCCCTTGTGGAAGTTGTCGATCAGGTTCTGGTCGTTGGTGTACGAGTGAACCGTTTCAACGTGACCGTTAACGATGCCGAACTTGTCATTCACAGCCTTCAGCACCGGCACGATGGCGTTGGTGGTGCAGGAAGCGGCGGACACGATCTTGTCGTCAGCGGTGATTTCACCGTGGTTGATGCCGTGCACGATGTTCTTCAGCTTGCCCTTGCCAGGCGCAGTCAGGACAACGCGGTCGATACCCGGGCACGCCAGGTGCTGGCCGAGGCCCTCGGCGTCACGCCACACACCGGTGTTGTCCACCAGCAGTGCGTCCTTGATGCCGTACTGGGTGTAATCCACCTCAGACGGGTTCTTCGCGTAGATCACCTGGATCAGGTTACCGTTGGCGGTGATGGTGTTGTTTTCTTCGTCGATGACGATGGTGCCGTTGAACGGACCGTGGACCGAGTCACGACGCAGCAGGCTCGCGCGCTTGGTCAGGTCGTTTTCAGCACCTTTACGCACCACGATGGCACGCAGGCGCAGGCCGTCGCCGCCACCGGTTTTTTCGATCAGGATGCGCGCCAGCAGGCGGCCGATACGACCGAAACCGTACAGCACAACGTCGGTGCCTTTGCGGGCTGCGGCGTTTTGCTGGCCAACCACGTCGGCCATTTCTTCACGTACGAACTGCTCGGCGGTGCGGCCAGCGCCTTCCTTGCGGAATTTATAGGCCAGCTTGCCCAGGTCTACCGAAGCCGCGCCGAGCTTGAGCTCGCTCATGGCTTTAAGCAGAGGGAATGTTTCGTGGACGGAGAGTTCGCTATCGTCGGCAGAACGATGGCGAGCAAAGCGATGAGCCTTGAGAATCGCGATGACTGATTGGTTGATCAGGCTGCGGCCATAGATCGAGCTCACCACGTTGTTATTGCGGTATAGCTGACCGATAAGCGGAATCATCGCTTCAGCGAGTGCTTCACGGTCGATCCATTCACCAAGACACTGGTCGGGCTTCTGAGTCACGGGAACCTTCCACATGTAGGGGCAGAAAAAAGGGGCTACATTATGCCGCCCGACCGCCCTCGGAGCAATGCGCGGCCCGCAACAAAACCCCTTGCAAAAAAATATCGCCCCTCTGCAGCCCAGTAAATACGCGGCTTCCAGCGCACCCCCTGTTGGACCAATGTGACAAAGTGTCCGTAACCCTCCGAAACATACACCGATTTCGGCACTACATAATGAGTCAAAAGGCACCTTTGTTTGTCTTAGCCACTACATTTCCTACAAACCGTAATAGGCTCAGTCAGCAACTGACAGGCGGCACTCCGGGCCGTTACAATTACCGACTTTGTCGCAACGCTTGGAGCTCAACCTTCCGTGCCCGTTCTGCGTCTACCGCTTCTCCCTGCCGCGGCAGGTAAACAGCACTGGGGCAATCTGCCCGGTGCCGCCCTGAGCCTGGCCATCGCCGAGGCTGCCAGCGCTGCCAAGCGCTTTACCCTGCTGCTCACCGCCGACAGCCAAAGTGCCGAGCGGCTGGAACAGGAGCTGAGTTTCTTCGCCCCCGATTTGCCGGTACTGCATTTCCCGGACTGGGAAACCCTGCCCTACGATCTGTTCTCGCCGCACCAGGACATCATTTCCCAGCGCATCGCCAGCCTGTACCGCTTGCCGGAACTGGCCCACGGCGTGCTGGTGGTGCCGATCACCACGGCCCTGCACCGCCTGGCACCGACCAAGTTCCTGCTGGGCAGCAGCCTGGTGCTGGATATCGGCCAGAAGCTCGATGTGGAGCAAATGCGCACCCGGCTTGAGGCCAGCGGTTATCGCTGCGTCGACACGGTGTACGAGCACGGTGAGTTCGCCGTGCGTGGCGCGTTGATCGACCTGTTCCCGATGGGCAGCAAACTGCCCTACCGGATCGACCTGTTCGACGACGAAATCGAAACCCTGCGCACCTTCGATCCGGAAAACCAGCGCTCCATCGACAAGGTGCAGTCGATCAAGCTGCTGCCGGCCCGGGAGTTCCCGCTGCAAAAAGACGCGGTCACGCGCTTCAAGGCACGTTTCCGCGAGCGCTTCGACGTGGATTTCCGTCGCTGCCCGATCTTCCAGGACTTGAGCAGCGGGATTACCCCCGCCGGTATCGAGTATTACCTGCCGCTGTTCTTCGACGAAACCTCCACGCTCTTCGATTACCTGCCTCAGGACACCCAGGTGTTCTCGCTGCCAGGCATCGAACAGGCAGCGGAGAATTTCTGGAATGACGTGCGCAACCGTTATGAAGAACGCCGCGTCGACCCGTCCCGTCCTTTATTGCCACCGGCCGAGCTGTTCCTGCCGGTGGAAGACTGCTTCGCCCGCCTGAAAAACTGGCCGCGGGTAGTCGCCAGCCAGCAGGACGTGGATGCAGGCGCCGGCCGCGAGCGCTTTCCGGCGCAAGCGCTGCCGAACCTGGCGATTGAAGCCAAGGCTAACCAGCCGCTGGAAGCGCTGTCGAATTTCCTCGGTGACTTCCCCGGCCGCGTGCTGTTTACCGCCGAGTCCGCCGGGCGCCGCGAGGTGCTGCTGGAGCTGTTGGAACGCCTGAAGCTGCGGCCGAAAACCGTCGACAGCTGGCCGGACTTTGTCGCGAGCAAGGATCGCCTGGCGATCACCATCGCACCGCTGGACGAAGGGCTGCTGCTGGACGACCCGGCCCTGGCACTGATTGCCGAGAGCCCGCTGTTCGGTCAGCGGGTGATGCAGCGCCGCCGCCGGGAAAAGCGCGCCGATGCCAACAACGATGCGGTGATCAAGAACCTCACCGAGCTGCGCGAAGGCGCGCCGGTGGTGCATATCGACCACGGCGTGGGCCGTTACCTGGGCCTGCAGACCCTGGAGATCGACAACCAGGTGGCCGAATTCCTCACCATGGAATACGCCGAGGGCGCCAAGCTCTACGTGCCCGTGGCCAACCTGCACCTGATCGCCCGCTACACCGGCAGCGACGACGCCCTCGCGCCGTTGCACCGCCTGGGCTCCGAGACCTGGCAGAAAGCCAAGCGCAAGGCCGCCGAACAGGTACGCGATGTGGCCGCCGAGTTGCTCGACATCTATGCCCGCCGCGCCGCCCGCGAAGGTTATGCGTTTGCCGACCCAAAAGCCGACTACGCCACCTTCAGCGCCGGCTTCGCCTTCGAAGAAACCCCGGACCAGCAAACCACCATCGACGCCGTGCGCGCCGACATGCTGGCGCCCAAGCCGATGGACCGCCTGGTGTGCGGCGACGTGGGCTTCGGCAAGACCGAAGTGGCAATGCGCGCAGCGTTTATTGCGGTGCACGGCGGCCGCCAAGTGGCGATCCTCGTCCCCACCACCCTGCTCGCCCAGCAGCACTACAACAGCTTTCGCGACCGCTTTGCCGACTGGCCGGTGACTGTGGAGGTGATGAGCCGCTTCAAATCGGCCAAGGAAGTGAATGCGGCCATCGCCGACCTGGCGGAAGGCAAGATCGACATTGTCATCGGCACTCACAAGCTGCTGTCGGATGACGTGAAGATCAAGAACCTCGGGCTGGTGATCATCGACGAAGAGCACCGCTTCGGGGTTCGCCAGAAAGAACAGCTCAAGGCCCTGCGCAGTGAAGTCGACATCCTGACGCTCACCGCCACGCCGATTCCGCGCACGCTGAACATGGCGGTGTCGGGCATGCGCGACCTCTCGATCATCGCCACGCCGCCGGCGCGCCGGTTGTCGGTGCGCACCTTCGTCATGGAGCAGAACAAAAGCACGGTCAAGGAAGCCCTGCTGCGCGAGTTGCTGCGCGGCGGCCAGGTGTACTACCTGCACAACGATGTAAAAACCATCGAGAAATGCGCCGCCGACCTCGCCGAACTGGTGCCGGAAGCACGGATCGCCATCGGACACGGGCAGATGCGCGAGCGCGAACTCGAACAGGTGATGAGCGACTTCTATCACAAGCGCTTCAACGTGCTGATCGCCTCGACCATCATCGAGACCGGCATCGACGTGCCGAGCGCCAACACCATCATCATCGAGCGCGCCGACAAGTTCGGCCTGGCGCAGCTGCATCAGTTGCGCGGCCGGGTCGGGCGCAGCCACCACCAGGCGTATGCCTATCTGCTGACGCCGCCGCGCCAGCAGATCACTTCCGACGCCGAGAAGCGCCTGGAAGCGATCGCCAACACCCAGGACCTCGGCGCCGGCTTTGTGCTGGCCACCAACGACCTGGAAATCCGCGGCGCCGGCGAACTGCTGGGCGACGGCCAGAGCGGGCAGATCCAGGCCGTCGGCTTCACCCTGTATATGGAAATGCTCGAGCGCGCGGTGAAGTCCATCCGCAAGGGCGAACAACCGAACCTCGACCAACCGCTGGGTGGCGGCCCGGAGATCAACCTGCGCCTGCCGGCGCTGATCCCCGAAGACTACCTGCCGGATGTGCACGCGCGACTGATCCTGTACAAGCGCATCGCCTCGGCCACCGACGAAGAAGGTCTCAAGGACCTTCAAGTGGAGATGATCGATCGCTTCGGCCTGTTGCCGGAGCCGACCAAGAACCTGGTGCGCCTGACCCTGCTCAAACTGCAGGCCGAGCAACTGGGCATCAAGAAGGTCGACGCCGGGCCGCAAGGTGGGCGTATCGAATTCGAAGCGCAGACGCCGGTGGACCCACTGGTGCTGATCAAGCTGATTCAGGGCCAGCCCAATCGCTACAAGTTCGAAGGGGCTACGCTGTTCAAATTCATGGTGCCGATGGAACGCGCCGAAGAACGCTTTAATACACTGGAGGCGCTGTTTGAGCGCCTCATCCCGAAATCTGCTTGAAGGACGCCCCAATGCGCCTGTTCCGCATTTTGAGCTTGTTGTTGGTGGTCGTTGCGCCTTCGGCGTTCGCCGACAGCCCGTACCTGGTGGAGATGATCCTGGTGCGCCAGAACGCCGAGCCGGTGATCAACAGCCGTGCGGCGCCGGAAAACTGGGACGCCGGCGCACCACGCCTGGGGACTGACAAAATGAGCCCGCCACGACTGGGCAATATTGTCGAGAAGCTGCAAGCCAGCAGCGACTACACCGTATTGCTGCACAAGTCCTGGGAACAGAATCTCGGTGAGCAACCGGTGAAGCTGGCCATCAGCGATGGCCAGGAACAGTTCGGCCAGTTCCCCATCGAAGGCACCCTGAACCTGCAGCTTGGACGCTTTACCGATATCGACGCAGACTTCTGGGTCAACCAGTTCGACGCCAACGGCAGCGTCATCGCCAGCGAACACCTCAGCCAGCAAGACGTGCGCACCAAGAACAACCAGCTCAACTACCTGGACGGCGGCCACCTCGCCCTGCTGATCAAGATCACTTCGCTGACCGCCAAGCCGCCCAGCGCTCCACCGCCCGATGTCCAGGACTGATCCAGCACCATGCCCCTGACGTCGTCGTTGACCAAACCCCTGGCCCCTTCGTGGGCCAATCGCTTTAAAGAGCAAAGCCTCGAGCGTGGCCGGCGCTACGCCCTGGAAAACCGTGTGCGTATCGTCGAGTCCGGCGACAGCACCATCATTGCCAGCTGCGAAGGCTCGGGTGGCAATGTCTACCGCCAGACCATTTCGCTGCGCGAATCCGCCAAGGGCACGTTGATCCTGGTGGACAGCCGCTGCACGTGCCCCGTGCACACCAACTGCAAACACATCGCCGCCGTGCTGCTCAAGGTCCAGGAAACCCTGGCCTACCCGGCGGCGGCCCAGGATGCCGAGTTGCTGGAGAAGCTCCAGGCGGTGCTGGATAACCGCGTGGTGTTGCCGCAAGTGGTGATGGAAGACGTGCAACCGGTGCCGCGCCTGTGGCTGGCGAGTATCGAGTTCAGTGCCTTCGAACCGCGCAACGGCAAGATGCAGCGTTATATCCAGCATCGCGCGGCGTTGTCCTTCAACTATTTGGGCAACTACGTCAGCGGCCAGAAGAACGCCGACATTATCGTGCGCCAGGAACAGCAGAGCCTGCGGATCAAGCGCCACCCCGAGGTGGAGCAGCAGTTTCGCGAACAGCTGCGCCTGCTGGGCTTCAAGATCGCCACCCGCCAGAGCAAGGCCCTGCCGGAAAGCGCCGGCGAGCTGTTCGAGATGGTCAACGACAGCGCGTGGCTGAACTTCACCCTGAATGCCTCGCCGAACCTGCGCGCCCAGGGCTGGGAACTACAGATCGACGAAGATTTCGGTTTTGACCTGAGCGCCGTCGACGACTGGTACGCCAGCGTCCACGAGATGCCGGAGCGCGACTGGTTCGACTTGGAGCTGGGGATCATCGTCAACGGCGAACGCCTGAGTCTTCTGCCGATCCTGTTGAACCTGATGCGCTCTCACACCGAGATCCTCAACCCGGAAAAACTCGCCCGGCGCCGTGATGACGAACTGATCCTGGTGAACATTCCCGGCCTGCCCAACGGCCACGGCCCGCTGCAAGTGGCGCTGCCTTATGGCCGGCTGAAACCGGTGCTGGCAACCCTGGGCGAGTTCTACCTGCAAGAGCCCGGCACCACCGCGCTGCGCCTGGCCAAGGCCGACGCGATTCGCCTGAACCCGCTGGAAGACCTGCCGCTGCAATGGGAAGGCGGCGAAAAGATCCGCAACTTCGCCCAGCGCCTGCGGGACATCAAGGATTTCAGCTGCGAAGCGCCGGAAGGCTTGAACGCAACGTTGCGCCCTTATCAACTGGAAGGCCTGAGCTGGATGCAGTCGCTGCGCCAACTCGACGTCGGCGGGATTCTCGCGGATGACATGGGCCTGGGCAAAACCCTGCAAACCCTGGCGCATATTCTCAGCGAGAAAATCGCCGGACGCCTGGACCGCCCGTGCATGGTGGTGATGCCCACCAGCCTGATCCCGAACTGGCTCGACGAAGCGGCGCACTTCACGCCGCAGCTCAAAGTCATGGCGTTGTACGGCGCGGGGCGCAAGAAACATTTCCCTCAGTTGCAGGACTACGACCTGCTGCTGACCACCTACGCCCTGCTGCCCAAGGACATCGAGCAACTGGCCGCCCTGCCCTTGCACGTGCTGATCCTTGACGAAGCGCAGTACATCAAGAACCCCAACAGCAAGGCCGCCCAGGCGGCCCGCGAGCTGAACGCCCGCCAGCGCCTGTGCCTCAGCGGTACACCGCTGGAAAACCACTTGGGCGAGCTGTGGTCGCTGTTCCACTTCCTGCTGCCGGGTTGGCTGGGGGACGTGAAGAGCTTCAACCGCGATTACCGCGTACCGATCGAAAAGCGCGGCAGCGATGTGCGATTGCAGCACCTTAATGGTCGGATCAAGCCGTTCCTGCTGCGTCGCACCAAGGAGCAGGTGGCGACCGAGCTGCCGCCCAAGACCGAGATCATCCACTGGGTCGACCTCAACGAAGCCCAACGCGACGTGTACGAAACCATGCGCCTGGCGATGGACAAGAAAGTCCGCGACGAGATTACCCGCAAGGGTGTGGCGCGCAGCCAGATCATCATCCTGGAGGCGCTGCTCAAGTTGCGCCAGGTGTGCTGTGATTTACGCCTGGTCAATGATGCAACCCTGCCGGCAAAGGGCAGTAGCTCGGGCAAACTCGACAGCTTGATGGAGATGCTCGAAGAGCTGTTTGCCGAAGGCCGCAGGATTCTGCTGTTTTCCCAGTTCACTTCGATGCTGAGCCTGATCGAGGCCGAGTTGAAGAAGCGCGGCGTGGCTTATGCGCTGCTTACCGGTCAGACGCGGGATCGGCGCACGCCGGTGAAAGACTTCCAGAGCGGCAAGCTGCAGATCTTCCTGATCAGCCTGAAGGCAGGCGGCGTCGGGCTTAACCTGACGGAAGCGGACACGGTGATTCACTACGACCCGTGGTGGAACCCGGCCACGGAGAACCAGGCCACCGACCGTGCGTATCGCATCGGCCAGGAAAAGCCGGTATTCGTCTACAAGATGATTGCCCGGGGCACCGTGGAAGAGAAAATCCAGCATTTGCAGAAGGAAAAGTCTGATCTGGCGGCGGGCGTTCTGGATGGGCGGACGACGGGGGATTGGAAGTTGGGGAATGAGGATATCGAGGCGTTGTTTGCGCCGTTGCCTCACAAGCAAGAGAAGCGCTGACTGTTAGATCGCCTTCGCGAGCAAGCCCGCTCCCACATTTGACCGCATATACCCTGGAGGAATGCGGTCGGATGTGGGAGCGGGCTTGCTCGCGAAGGGCGCACCGCAGTTGTCAGTCGATCAACTGAGCATCTCGCAGCGCACCCAACGCCGCCAACCAACGCGGATCCTGCTTGTACTCGGTCGACGCCACCGCCTGGCCACGCATCCGCGCGATACGCGCCGACGGCGTGACCTTCATGCGCTGGGCAGCACTCAGGGCCAGCTCGGCGGCGGCGCGGTCGTTGCACACCAGGCCCATGTCGCAACCGGCAGTCAACGCCGCCTCAATACGACTGGCAGCATCACCGACCACATGAGCCCCCGCCATCGACAGGTCGTCACTGAAGATCACCCCGTCGAACTGCAACTCGCCACGCAGGATGTCCTGCAACCAGCGCCGGGAGAAGCCGGCCGGTTGCGCGTCCACTTGTGGATAAATCACATGGGCCGGCATGACGGCTGCCAGTTGCTTGCTCAGGCGCGCGAAAGGCACCAGGTCATTGGCGCGAATCTGTTCCAGGCTGCGCTCGTCGTTGGGAATGGCGACGTGGGAATCGGCTTCGGCCCAGCCGTGGCCGGGGAAGTGCTTGCCGGTGGCCGCCATACCGGCGCTGTTCATACCACGGATGAAGGCGCCCGCGAGCACGGCGGCGCGCTCGGGATCGCCTTCGAAGGCGCGAGTGCCCACGACGGCGCTGCGTTGGTAATCGAGGTCCAGCACCGGGGCGAAGCTCAGGTCCAGGCCAACCGCCAGCACTTCGGTTGCCATGATCCAACCACACTGCTCGGCCAGTTGCTCCGCATTCGGGTTGTCGGCCAAGGCACGCATCGCCGGCAGACGCACAAACCCCTGACGCAAGCGTTGCACTCGGCCGCCTTCCTGATCGACCGCCAGCAACAGGTCCGGGCGCACGGCGCGAATCGCCGCGCTCAATTCACGCACCTGCCGAGGATGCTCGATATTGCGTGCAAAAATGATCAGGCCGCCCACCTCGGGCTGACGCAACAAGTGGCGATCCTCAGCCGTCAGCCAGGTGCCGGCAACGTCCACCATCAAAGAGCCTTGCAGGGCTTGGGTCATATAGCTTCCTTAAATAACGCACGCAGCCCGAAGCCCCCGCGAGATCGCATCGCCAGGATTGAATCTGGAGACGGACGCTCAGCAAGCGCAACGTGCTGTGGATAAATAGCTGAAATCGGCATGGGCGGCTAGCTTAGCGGATGCAAGCGGCCGCGCACACCCGGGAGGGGTTAAACCTTGGCCGGGGCCGGTGCTGACTTGCTGCGCGGGCGCAATTGGGCGGCGGCCATGGCCTGGTCGGTGACGCCGGTTTCGGCACGCATGCCGGCGGCGAGAAACGGCACCATCAGGCGCATGACCTGCTCGATGGAGGTGTTGACGCCGAAGTCGGTCTCGGCAATCGCACGCAGTGCCTTGATCCCGGACATGCTGAATGCCGCGGCACCGAGCATGAAGTGCACGCGCCAGAACAGTTCGATTGGCGGGATACGCGGGGCGGCTTCGTTGACCAGCAACATATAGCGGCGGAACACCTTGCCGTACATGTCTTCCAGATAGCGGCGCAGGTGGCCCTGGCTCTGGCTGAACGCCAGGCCCAACAGGCGCATGAAGATCGACAGGTCGTTGCCGCTGCGTGGCTGAACCACCAGGGCTTGTTCGACGAGGATCTCCAGCAGGTCTTCCAGGCTTGGCTTGTTTTCAGGCTTGGCCTGGCGACGCTCCAGCTCACGATCGAGGCTGATGCAGAAAGGCCCCAGGAACCGAGAGAACACGGCCTGGATCAGCGCCTTCTTGGAGCCGAAATGGTAGTTCACTGCCGCCAGGTTGACCCCGGCCTTGCTGGTAATCAGCCGCAATGAAGTTTCAGCAAATCCTTTTTCCGCGAACAACTGCTCGGCAGCATCGAGAATGCGTTCAACGGTTTCCGACTGGGCCATGGCTACTCCGCCTGACAAACACTTGTTTGAAACATACGTTTCAAGCTATGTCTTGTCAAGCCTGCAGGTCGGTTTGCGGCTGGCCGGTCAGCTATTTCATGGCCATTTAATCACATTCGCCAAGGTCTGTAGGCAGCGCTGTCTCCAGTGTGTAGGACAGGTGATAAATGACCGTCCAGCGGAGTGACTGAAAACGGTGATTGCCAAGCGCAGTCCACTGTATATAATCCCAGTCACTGTATAAAAAGACAGAGCGATCAACATGCTAAAACTGACGCCACGCCAAGCTGAGATTCTGGCTTTTATCAAGCGCTGCCTCGATGACAACGGCTACCCGCCGACCCGGGCGGAAATTGCGCTGGAACTGGGATTCAAGTCACCCAACGCCGCTGAAGAACACCTCAAGGCCCTCGCCCGCAAAGGCGCGATCGAGATGACCCCGGGTGCTTCACGCGGTATTCGTATCCCTGGCTTCGAAGCCAAGGCCGACGAGTCGACACTGCCGATCATCGGCCGCGTCGCAGCCGGTGCGCCGATCCTGGCGCAACAGCACGTCGAGGAATCCTGCAACATCAACCCGACCTTCTTCCATCCCCGTGCCGACTACCTGTTGCGGGTCCATGGCATGAGCATGAAGGACGTGGGCATTTTCGACGGCGACCTGCTGGCCGTCCACACCACACGTGAAGCTCGCAATGGCCAGATCGTCGTCGCCCGTATCGGCGATGAAGTGACGGTCAAACGCTTCAAGCGCGAAGGCAGCAAGGTCTGGCTCCTGGCCGAGAACCCCGAATTCGCGCCGATTGAAGTGAACCTGAAGGATCAGGACCTGGTGATTGAAGGCTTGAGCGTCGGCGTTATTCGCCGCTAACGGAGGCATCATGCAGTTCCTACAGACCCCACAACACACTCAGCTGTCGCTGTTTGAGGCCTTTATGGCCCAGCCCCTTGCGCCCATCCTCAAGGAAGTGGTCGAAGCGCCCTGGAGCGCCGAACCCGAGGCGTTCAGTGAACTGTCGTTGCGCGGTGCTGCCGGGAACTGCCTGAGCCTGTTGGCGCCGATCCTTCGCGAATTGAGCGAGGAACAGGACGCCCGCTGGCTGACGCTGATCGCCCCGCCGTCCAGCCTGACCCAGGCCTGGTTGCGGGATGCCGGCCTGAACCGCGAACGCATCCTGTTGCTGCAACCCCGTGGTGCTCAAAGCGCCCAGCAGTTGACCTGCGAAGCCTTGCGCCTGGGCCGTAGCCATACGGTGGTCAGCTGGCTGAACCCGCTGACCACAGCGGCCAGGCAGCAACTGATCAGCGCCGCCCGCACAGGTGATGCGCAAAGCTTGAACATTCGGTTGGGATAAAACGATACGCGGGTAACTGACAGCTGTCAGGATCCGCCATGACGCGAGGCTTCTTCAGAATTGAGAAGCCGATCTGCACAATTGAAGCCTGTAAAAAAGTCGACAGACGGACTCAGTGAAGAATCCGCGGACCGTCTTCCTTTTCCGGTTCGCCTTCAGCCAGGCGCCCCGCCATCTGCACACCTACGCTCAACATGGCTTTTGCCACTTCCACGTGCTGGCCCTGCAGGAACGCTTTTGCGTCCTCGGAAAAATCCAAGATCACCAGAGAACCCTCGTCCTCAGCCCGGCGCAGCTCGATTCGGCCGTCGGGCAACTCAACAATTTCCAGAAAGGACGTTGGCATAAAAGTCTGTTCTCCACGAAAGGCCGGCATTATATCAGTCTTGTGGCGAGCGGGCTTGCCCGCATTGGGCTGAGCCGCGGCCCTCCGACAGCTGACACTGCCAGGCCTGAAAAGCCTTGGGGCTGCTTCGCAACCCAGCGGGAGCAAGCTCCCTCGCCACAAGAGCGGTAGTTGTCAGCGAGAAGCCTTCAGCACTCGTTCAATCCATCCCGAAACCGAATGGCCAACTTCTTCAGCTCCTGCCGCCAGCTTTCCAGCTCTTCCCGGCTCAACGGCTCGGGTCCTTCTTCGTCCAGGCTTACGGCCACGATCAGCGGCTGGGTCACATCGCCTTTGGGCGTGTGCTTCACCCGTGGCGGTTGGAACATCTCCGCGTGGGCTACCAGCAAGCGCGCCAGCCAACTGTCCGGGCTTTGCGCCATCTCCACCAGTTCGGCCAACTCCGGGATGGCCATGGACTCCAGCACATCCCGGTGGATGATCATTTCCGCACGCGGCGAGCCGGCCTGCGGCAGACGGTAGAACCCGGCGATCTCATGGCACAAGCCAAGCAAGGCGCCATAGAGGTGGAACAGCGCGGCTTCACGCCCGGCCTGTACCAGCGCGATAGCGTTCATCTCCTTCCCTTCCTCGGCACGGCCAAGGGCTTCCAGGGACAAACCCGCGAAGTAAATTTTCTGGTTGGTACGGGTATAGAGTTCGTTGGCCATGAAGGCAGTCTCCACAACGAATAAAGCGTGATGCTGGCTGAACAGTGTCACGGATCAGCCAAGGCCACTGCAAGCGCAAAAAAAAGGCCGCCTATCAAGGCGGCCTTTGTGCATGTAGCTGATCGTATCAAGCGCCCTGGCGCTTGTCCTCGACCTTCCACTTGCCACCGTCGTAGAACGCTTTCCAGCCGGTAGGCTTGCCTTCAACCTCGGTCTGCACGTACTGCTCCTTGGTCTTGCGGCTGTAGCGGATTACGGACGGGCGACCGTCCGGGTCCTTCTTCGGCGCTTCGCAGAGGAAGTGGTACTTCGGATCGATCTCGTCCTTGTGGGGCACGATCTCCATCACCAGCGGTGCACGGGTCTCACGGTTTTTCGGGAACTGGCTGGCAGCCAGGAACAGCCCCGAAGCACCATCACGCAGGATGTAGGTGTCGTTGACCTTCTCGCACTTGAGCTCAGGCATCTTCACCGGGTCCATCTTCGGCGGCGCTGCGTCACCGCTTTTCAGCAGTTTGCGGGTGTTCTTGCACGTCGGGTTGGTGCAACCGAAGAACTTGCCGAAACGGCCGGTCTTGAGCTGCATCTCGCTGCCGCACTTGTCGCATTCCAGGCTCGGGCCTTCGTAGCCCTTGATGCGGTAAGTGCCTTCTTCGATCTCGTAGCCGTTGCAATCCGGGTTGTTACCGCAGATGTGCAGCTTGTGCTTCTCGTCCAGCAGGTAGGCATCCATTGCCGTGCTGCAGATCGGGCAACGGTGCTTGCCACGCAATACCAGTGACTCGGATTCACCCTCGTCATCGGCCGCAATTTCATCGCCCGGCACCAGGTTGACGGTGGCCTTGCAGCGCTCTTTCGGCGGCAGGCTGTAACCTGAGCAACCGAGGAACACACCGGTGGAGGCGGTACGAATCTGCATCGGGCGGCCGCAAGTGAGGCACGGAATGTCCGTCATCACCGGCTGGTTGGCCCGCATGCCGTTCTCGGCGCTTTCAGCCACTTCAAGTTTCTTCTTGAAGTCGCCGTAGAACTCGTCGAGCACGTTTTTCCAGTCGCGTTCGCCCTGGGCCACGTCATCGAGGTTCTCTTCCATGCCGGCGGTGAAGCCGTAGTCCATCAGGTTGGAGAAACTCTCGGACAGGCGCTCGGTGACGATGTCACCCATCTTTTCCGAGTAGAAACGACGGTTGTGCAAGGCCACGTAGCCGCGGTCCTGGATGGTGGAGATGATCGCCGCATAGGTCGAAGGACGACCGATACCGCGTTTTTCCATCTCCTTGACCAGGCTGGCTTCCGAATAACGCGCCGGCGGCTTGGTGAAGTGCTGGGACGGGTCGAGCTTGATCAGCTTCAACACATCGCCCTGTGCCATGTCCGGCAGTACATCGTCGTCGCCCGGCTTGGCGATTTGCGGCATCACGCGGGTGTAACCGTCGAACTTGAGGATACGGCCCTTGGCACGCAGCTCGAAGTCACCAGCACCCACGCTGACAGTCGTCGACAGGTATTGCGCCGGCAGCATCTGGCAAGCCAGGAACTGGCGCCAGATCAGCTCGTAGAGGCGCTCAGCGTCGCGCTCCATGCCGCTCAGCTTGCTTGGCTCGGTATTGGCGTCGGAGGGACGAATCGCTTCGTGAGCCTCTTGTGCGCCTTCCTTGCTGCTATAGACGTTCGGCTTCTCCGGCAGGTACTTCTTGCCGAACTCGCTTTCAATATAAGTACGCGCCATCGCCACCGCGTCTTGCGACAGGTTGGTGGAGTCGGTACGCATATACGTGATGTAGCCCGCTTCATACAGACGCTGGGCCATCATCATGGTCTTCTTCACCCCGAAGCCCAGGCGGTTGCTCGCGGCCTGTTGCAGGGTGGAGGTGATGAACGGCGCCGACGGCTTGCTGCTGGTGGGCTTGTCTTCACGCTTGACGATGCTGTAGCTGGAAGCCTTGAGCTTCTCCAGCGCGGCCATGGCCTGGGCTTCGTTGAGCGGCTTGAAGGCCTCGCCTTTCTCGCGGGCCACTTCAAAGCGCACGTTGTTGCCCTTGGCGGTGCCCAGGTCAGCGTGCACTTCCCAGTATTCTTCGGGGTTGAACGCACGAATCTCGCGTTCACGCTCCACCACCAGCTTTACCGCAACCGATTGCACACGGCCGGCGGACAGGCCACGGGCGATTTTCGCCCACAGCAGCGGCGAGACCATGTAACCCACGACACGGTCGAGGAAGCGACGCGCCTGTTGGGCATTGACGCGGTCAATGTCCAGTTCGCCCGGCTTGGAGAAGGCTTCCTGGATCGCCTTCTTGGTAATTTCGTTGAACACCACGCGCTTGTAGCGGCTGTCGTCACCCCCGATGGCTTCCCGCAGGTGCCAGGCAATAGCCTCCCCCTCGCGGTCCAAGTCGGTTGCGAGATAGATGGTGTCAGCATCCTTGGCGAGCCGGCGCAGCTCTTCGATGACCTTTTCCTTGCCCGGGAGGATCTCGTACTTGGCTTTCCAGCCATGATCGGGATCGACACCCATGCGCGAGACCAGCTGCTTGCGCGCTTTCTCTTTAGGCGTGAGCACCGGACCTTCGCCCGCAGCCGCCTTGCCGCGCTTGGCGGCAGGCTCCTTGCTGGCGCTAGCCGAACCGCTGGTGGGCAGGTCTCGGATATGGCCGATACTCGACTTCACCACGTACTCGTTACCCAAGTACTTGTTGATGGTCTTGGCCTTAGCCGGGGATTCCACAATGACCAGCGATTTGCCCATGGATCGGAAAATTCCTGAATTCGAGAAGTGAAAGGCGGTTGGCGCCTGACGCGGCAACGCTATATATAGTGGCAACAAGGTGAGGTCAAGCGCAGCATTCTGCGCGGCCTGCCTTTATTGCACGGAAAAAAGGCTGGGTTCGGCCTGGATCAAAGCAAAGCGCGGGACCTGTTCGCCGTCAACTTCGACGGTCTCAAGGAACATGCTCAAGGGACGCACCCAAAAGCCGTAATCGCCATACAGTGCTTGGTAAAACACCACTTCCTCTTCGGTCTCGGAATGCCGCGCCACATTAAAAACGCGGTACTGCGGACCTTTATAATGCTGGTAGAGCCCTGGTTCGACTTTCATGCTCTGGCCCTCTTACAAAATTTGTTAAAAAAAAATATAAAAAATTCCAAAAAACAAAAACCGGGGCACTGGGCCCCGGCTTCCGTCAACGAAACGTTTAGATACGTTCGAAGACGGTGGAGATGCCTTGGCCGAGGCCAATGCACATGGTTGCAACCCCAAGGTTGCCGCCATTTTGCTTCATCACGTTAAGCAACGTGCCGGAGATACGAGCGCCGGAACACCCAAACGGGTGACCCAAGGCAATCGCGCCGCCGTGCAGGTTAACCTTCTCGTTCATCTTGTCGAGCACTTTCAAATCTTTCAGCACTGGCAGGGCCTGTGCGGCGAAAGCTTCGTTGAGCTCGAAGAAGTCGATGTCGGAGATAGTCAGGCCTGCGCGCTTCAATGCTTTTTGTGTGGCCGGTACTGGACCATAGCCCATGATTGCCGGGTCCACACCTGCGACTGCCATCGAACGAATCACGGCCATCGGCTGGATACCCAGGTCCTGGGCACGCTGGGCCGACATCACGATCATGCACGAAGCACCGTCAGTGATCTGCGACGAAGTACCGGCTGTCACGGTGCCGCCCTTTGGATTGAAGGCCGGCTTCAGGGCCGCCAGGCTTTCCAGGGTGGTGTCCGGACGAATGGTTTCGTCGTAGTCGAACAGTTTCAGGAAACCGTTCTCGTCGTAGCCGTTCATCGGGATGATTTCATCCTTGAACTTGCCTTCCACGGTTGCCTTGTGGGCCAACTGGTGGGAACGCAGGCCGAATGCATCCTGGGCTTCGCGGGTAATGCCGTGCATTTTGCCGAGCATTTCAGCGGTGAGGCCCATCATGCCCGAGGCTTTCGCCGCGTACAGGGACATGTGCGGGTTCGGATCCACACCGTGCATCATACTGACGTGGCCCATGTGCTCCACGCCGCCAACCACGAACACATCACCGTTACCGGTCATGATCGCTTGGGCAGCGGTGTGCAGCGCGCTCATGGACGAGCCACACAGGCGGCTGACGGTCTGGCCGGCAGCGGTGTGCGGGATCTGCGTCATCAGGGAAGCCATGCGGGCGATGTTCCAGCCCTGCTCCAGGGTCTGGTTGACGCAGCCCCAGATCACGTCTTCGACTTCGTTCGGGTCGACCTTGACGTTGCGTTCCAGCAATTTGCTGATCAGGTGCGCCGACATGTCTTCGGCACGGGTGTTGCGGTGCATGCCGCCCTTGGAGCGGCCCATCGGAGTACGACCGAAGTCGACAATCACGACGTCTCTTGGATTCAAGCTCATAAATATTCTCGCTCTAGTCGTCTGGGCACTTAACCGAAGAAGCTCTGGCCGTTCTTGGCCATCTCGCGCAGCTTCGCAGTCGGGTGGTACAGCGGGCCCAGATCAGCGTATTGATCAGCCAGGGCAACGAACTCGGCCACACCGATGGAATCGATGTAACGCAGCGCACCACCACGGAATGGAGGGAAACCAATACCGTAGACCAGGCCCATGTCGGCCTCGGCTGCGGTTTCAACGATGCCGTCTTCCAGGCAGCGCACGGTTTCCAGGCACAGGGCGATCATCATCCAGTTGACGATGTCCTCGTCGGACACTTCACGCTGTTCGTAGATGACCGGCGCGAGTACTTCGTGAACCGATGGGTCGGCCACTTTCTTCTGCTTGCCCTTCTTGTCGGTCTCGTAGGCGTAGAAGCCCTTGCCATTCTTCTGGCCCAGGCGCTTGGCTTCGTAGAGCGCGTCGATCGCCGAGCGGCGGTCGTCTTTCATGCGATCCGGGAAGCCTTCAGCCATTACGTCGCGACCGTGGTGGCCGGTGTCGATGCCGACCACGTCCATCAGGTACGCCGGGCCCATTGGCCAGCCGAATTTTTCCATGACCTTGTCGATGCGCACGAAGTCCACACCGGCGCTGACCAGCTTGGCGAAACCGCCGAAGTACGGAAACAGTACGCGGTTGACCAGGAAGCCCGGGCAGTCATTGACGACGATCGGGTTCTTGCCCATTTTCTTGGCGTAGGCAACGGTGGTGGCAACGGCCAGCTCGCTGGACTTCTCGCCACGGATCACTTCCACCAGCGGCATCATGTGCACCGGGTTGAAGAAGTGCATGCCGACGAAGTTTTCCGGACGCTTGAGGGCCTTGGCCAGCAAGGTGATGGAAATGGTCGAGGTGTTGGACGCCAGGATCGTGTCTTCTTTCACCTGGGCTTCAACTTCAGCCAGTACCGCCTGCTTGACCTTCGGGTTCTCGACAACCGCTTCGACCACCAGGTCGACGTGGCCGAAATCACCGTAGGACAGGGTCGGACGAATGCCGTTAAGCACTTCAGCCATTTTCGCTGCAGTCATGCGGCCTTTATCAACGCGGCCTACCAGCAGCTTCGCGGCTTCTGCCAGACCCTGCTCGATGCCGTGCTCGTTGATGTCTTTCATCAGGATCGGCGTGCCTTTGGACGCCGACTGATAGGCGATACCGCCGCCCATGATACCGGCGCCGAGTACGGCAGCCTGTTTCACGTCGCGAGCGATTTCGTCGTAGGCCTTGGCCTTTTTCTTCAGTTCCTGATCGTTCAGGAACAGACCGATCAAGCTCTGCGCGGCAGAGGTCTTGGCCAGTTTGACGAAGCCGGCAGCTTCGACTTCCAGGGCTTTGTCGCGACCGAAGTTCGCGGCCTTCTGGATGGTCTTGATCGCTTCAACCGGCGCCGGGTAGTTCGGGCCGGCCTGGCCAGCCACGAAACCCTTGGCGGTTTCGAACGACATCATCTGTTCGATGGCGTTGAGCTTGAGTTTTTCCAGCTTTGGCTGACGCTTGGCCTTGTAGTCAAATTCGCCGCTGATGGCGCCCTTGATCAGGTTCAGCGCGGCTTCTGCCAGCTTGTCGGGAGCCACCACAGCATCCACGGCGCCGACTTTCAGCGCGTCTTCAGCACGGTTTTCCTTGCCGGCGGCAATCCACTCGATGGCATTGTCGGCACCGATGATGCGCGGCAGGCGCACGGTACCGCCGAAGCCTGGGTAGATGCCCAGCTTGACTTCCGGCAGGCCGATTTTCGCGGTGGCAGACATCACGCGGAAGTCGGCGGCCAGGCACATTTCCAGACCGCCGCCCAGGGCGATGCCATTGATCGCGGCAACGGTCGGCACGTTGAGGTCTTCGAAATCGCTGAAAATCTTGTTGGCTTCGAGGTTGCCAGCCACAAGCTCGGCATCGGGCAGCTTGAAGTTGTCGACGAATTCGGTGATGTCAGCGCCGACGATGAACACGTCCTTGCCGCTGGAGACGATCACGCCCTTGACCGAAGCATCTGCTTTGATGGTGTCTACGGCCTGACGCAATTCATTCAGGGTTAGACGGTTGAACTTGTTGACGGACTCACCCTTGAGGTCGAATTTCAATTCGACGATGCCACTTTCAAGAGCCTTAACCGTGATGGCTTTACCTTCGTAAATCATCAACTGATCTCCACGATATGGAAGCTGAACAGTACACGTCGGACGCAGGATTCAGCGTAGGCACTGACGTTACCGTCGATGCTAACGCCAAGTTGCCAGGCACACCCGCCAACGCGATAGTCGGGATTCTGTACGAACGGTCTGAAAGACAAACGCTCAATTCATACGCCCGTTTGATTTGGGTACGTCACCTTCAGCCAAATCCGAAGAATTGTCAATCGCTCGAAAGGGCCGCAAAAACGCGACTTTTCAGTCATTTCAGAACCCGGGGCAGCCGGCATCGCCCCGCCAATGTTTAATCATTCGCGAAATCAATAATGTGAATTTTGATTTAAAGGGCTGTACAGAACCGAATATGCGGCTAGGCTAGCGGCACGTAAAACGAATTACCGGCCTGCCTGGCCAACTCCAGCCCGATGATGCTTTCGGGCTTTTTAATGCCCGCAGGAATCTCAGGCCAGCGCCTTGAGCACTGCGTCAATGTCCTGCAACACGCTCAACTCGCCCTTCTCGCCCCAGTACAGGGTGATCATTTGCTTGTCGGCTTCGACTTTGTAGACGTTCGCCGGCAGCGTCGCAAAATGTGGCAACAACTTTTCATCGACGCAGGTTTCCTGCCACTGATTGACCCAAACCCCTGGCTCCAACTGCCAGTAACTCCAGGTCACCCGCGTGGTGCCACGCCGTGGCCGGTGATACTGGGCACACGGGCTTGGCGGCTCGTGCTTGAGCCAGTGTGGCCATTCCTGGGGCGTCAGTTGCATGGCCAGGCCAATGCGCCGCGCCTCCATGCGCAAAGCCATGCGCCCGCTCGAATGGCGCGAAGGACGCAGCCACGCCAGGGGGCTTAAAACCAGCGCAAGGATTGACACCACTATCCAGACCGTCATATGTGTACTCCCGAATTTCTTGATGAGCGGATTTGACCTGACGCAACCCCATCCGCTTGAAACCAGCCATACTGAACTTATCGCTTTCCCTTGGAGGACTCCTCATGCCCTACGAACATATTCTGGTCGCCGTGGACCTGACCGAAGAATGCGACCCCGTGATCAAGCGGGCCGTAGGCCTTGCAGGCGACTCGGTGAAGCTGTCCCTGGTGCATATCGTCGAACCGATGGCCATGGCCTTTGGCGGCGATGTGCCGATGGACCTTTCCCAACTGCAACAGCAGCAGTTCGACCAGGCCAAGGAACGCCTTGACCGGCTGATCAACAAGTACCCTGCCCTGAAAAAAGACCAGAGCCACCTGACCTACGGCCAGCCGCGCCAGGAAATCCACCACCTGGCCAAGGAGCAAGGTTGCGACCTGATCGTGGTCGGCAGCCACGGCCGTCACGGCCTGGCCTTGCTGCTGGGCTCCACCGCCAATGACGTGCTGCACGGCGCACCTTGCGATGTGCTGGCCGTGAAACTGGTCAAGAGCTCGTAAGACCAACGGCAATCCAATGTGGGGAGCGGGCTTGTGTGGGAGCGGGCTTGCTCGCGAAAGCGGTGGATCAGTCGACAAATATATGGACTGA
>NZ_JBSVWQ010000095.1:0-22573 GCF_054071215.1 Pseudomonas sp. SDO5522_S412
TTTTGCTTACTTTTGCGCTGTTCAAAAGTGAGCCGCTGTAAGAGCGGAACCAATACCAGCCATAACCGAAGAAACGGATATGTACTCCCGCCTAAGGATCCAACACCCCCCCGCTGTACCCCTCAGACAACCGCGTCCCGGTAAACTTGGCCACCACCGAACCCTGTGAAACCAGCCGCTCCCGATGCCCCGTCACCATCCGCCCGGTTTGCGCCGCATGCAGCACAACCTCAGAAGCCGGATCCCCAGGCCGCCGAATAATCCGCGCAAACCGCTCACCCTTTTCCACCTGTTCACCCAAACCTTTCTCAAACACCAACACCCCGGCACACGGTGCCAGGATGGTCTCCATGCAGCCCATGTCCACCACCTGCCCCCGCCATTGAGCAATCACCGGCGCCTCATCAATCACCCCACTGGCACAAAGCCAACCCCAGATCCCGTCGCCATCCTGCCCGGCCAGGGCATCACTCACATCCGCCTGCCCACGCAATTCAATCGTCGCCGCCAACCGCGGCTGCCCGTGATCAATGATGGTCTCCTCAAACGACCCATCACCGCCCTCGTCCCAGACAATCACCACATCCACCTGCAACGCCGCCGCCAATACCTGGCCCGCGGGCCAAAAGCTGCGGTGGATGTAGAGATATGGCAGGGCTTCATCATCGGTGTGCAGGTCCAGCACCAGGTCAGCATCGGCGGCCAGTTGCACCAGGCTTTTCTGCCATTGCGCCAGGTTGCTGGCCGGCCGCTCCATGGCCAATGAATGATCAAACGCCCGGTTGAAATTCTGCCCGGTGGCTTCGTGAAACCGCCCCAACAACCGCCCCTGGCGAAACTGGCCAATGCCAAACGGGTTGGCCTGGGGCACCACCGTCACCGTGCCCTTGAGCCGGCCCTGATCCTGGCAGGCCTGCAAACGCGGCAGCAGTTGATGCAACACCAGCATCCCGGCGATTTCATCGGCATGCACACCGGCCTGCAGGTGCACCCGAGGGCCGTCGCCGTCACCCTCGAAGCGCCAGGCGCCAATGTGCAGGGTGTTCCCGGAATCCCCGGGGACTTGCCACGAAAGGTCTTTTGCCATGCCGTTGCCCTCCTCTTGTTGGTTCTGCAGGTATATATTGAACACACGTTCAACCATGTATCTTCACCGAGGGTGTGCCTGTGGCCGAAGACCGTCGCGACCTGTTGATTGCCGCCACCCTCACCAGCCTCGCCCGTGACGGGCATGCCGGCATTTCCGTGCGGCGCATCGCCGCTGAAGCCGGGGTTTCGGTGGGGTTGCTCAATCACCATTTCGGCAGCATCGATGCACTGATCGCCGAGACCTACCACAAACTCGCCAGCGAACTGACCACCGCCCTGTGGCAGGAAGTCGACCAGGCCGTGGGCCCTGCCGCGCGGCTCGATGCATTCCTCGCCGGCTCGTTTTCCTCGCGGGTCATGGACCCGAAACTGTTGGGCGTCTGGGTGGTGTTCTGGAGCCTGATCCGCCACTCGAACCACGTGAACGACTCCCATGAAAAAAGCTACCGCGCCTACCTCGAACTGATCCGCCAGTTGCTCGACGAGCTGGCCGAGAGCGAAGGCTTCGTGATCCACGACACGCGCCTGGCCGCCATCGGCTTATCGGCGATGCTCGACGGACTCTGGCTCGAGTGGTGCCTCAACCCCGGCACCTTCAGCCCCGCCAACGGGCTGCACATCTGCCGTTGCTGGATACAGGGGCTGCGTCACGGAGCATTCGGCGCCGACCACATCCTGTGACACGGGGTGCCGGGCGCTGAGCATGGCCAGGGTGCCGCTGATGGCGATCAGCACGGCGCCGAAAATCAGCGACACGTCCATCACCGTGCCCCAGACCAGGCTCGACAGCAGGAACGCCCAGATCAAACCGGTGTATTCAAACGGCGCCAGCAGCGTCGCCGTGGCCCGGCGGAAGCTCGCAAACAGCAGGAACTGGCCAATCCCGCCCACCAGCCCCGCGCCGAGCATGCCCAGCCATGCCGGGGTCGGCGATGGCGTGTGGGTCCAGGGCAGCGTCAGCGCCATGCAGATCACAAACACCACATTGGTGATCAGCATCTGCTCCAGCACCGAGGTGTTGTCGTCCACCTGGCGCAACTGGATATAGGTAAACGCCCAGCACAGTGCTGCCGCCAATGTCAGGGCGATTGGCAATGGGTCGAGCATGTTGCTGGGGCGACAAGCGATCACCACGCCGACAAAGCCGATGATCAGCGAAATCCACTGGCCGCGACTGGCGCGCTCCTTGAGGATCAATGCCGCGAGCAACGTGACCATGATCGGTGCGGAAAAATACAGCGTGGTCATTTCCGCCAGGGTCAGGTCTCTGGCGGCGGTGTAGTACAGCAGCCAGGCCAGCAGCGACAGCAGGCCGCGGATGATCAACAGCTTGCGGCTGACCGAGTGCCAGGCTCGCTTGAGCAAACCCATTCGCCCGGCGATCACGCACGCGGCGACCACCACCAGGCTGCGCCAGAACAGGATGGTGAACACTGAATAGTCGGCCACCAGCCATTTGATCCCGGCGTCCTGCAGCGCCAGGAACGCATAGGCCAGCGAGCACAGGGCAATCCCTTGCAACGAGCGATCGGTTTTCATCCGGCAGACCTGCGCAACGGTGTGCCGCGTCGCTCGGCAATGGCGTACAGGGCTTCAATCAAAAAGGTCAGGCACAGGTAGACCCCGGCCACCAGCAGCAGCGGCTGGTAGATCTGCAAGGTCTGGGCGCGTACCACGTTGGCGGCGCCAAGCAGGTCGACCACGGCAATGGTCGAGGCCAGCGCCGTGGACTTGAGCAGCATCACCGTCTCCCCCGCCAGGGTCGGCAGCAGCAGGCGCATGGCCCGTGGCAGGCGCACCCGCAACAGTGCCTGGCGTGGCGTCATGCCGAACGCCGAGGCGGCTTCCATTTCACCCTTGGGCACGGCCAGCAGCCCGCCGCGAATCACTTCACCGACGTACGCGCCCACCGACAACACCAGGGCGAACACGATGTACCAGTAACCGTCCCGCAGGAACGGCCAGAGGAAACTCCCGCGAATCATCGGGAACTGGGCAAACAGGCTGCCCAGGCCGTAATAGAAGATGTAGATCTGGATCAGCAACGGCGTGCCCCGCAGCACACTGGTGTAGCCCAGTGCGCAACGGGCCAGCCACTTGCGCCGGGACAGCCGCGCCAGCGCTACCAGCACCGCCAGGGCGAAGCCGAGCACTGCCGAGATCACCAGCAGCGACAGCGTCGTCTGCAAGCCCTTGGCGATCAGTCCTGCGTAATAACTTATCCACTCAGGCATGTGCGGCTCACTCGACAACCGGCATCCAGCGACGAATACGTCGCTCCAGGCGCCCGGACAGGTAGTTGGAGGCCAGTGTCACCAGGTAATACAAGGCGGCGGCCGTGAGGTAGAACAACAGGTAATGCCGGGTCGAGCCCGCCGCCTGTTTGGCGGTGTACAGCAGTTCGTTGGTGCCCACTACGCTGATCAGCGCGCTGTCCTTGATCAGATTGATCCACAGGTTGGACATCCCCGCCAGGGCGTATGGCGCCATGATCGGCAGGGTCACCCGACGGAACAGGCCAAAACCGCTCAAGCCAAACGCCCGCGCCGCTTCGATCTGGCCATGGGGAATCGCGAGGATCGCCGCGCGGAAAATCTCCGAGGCGTACGCGCCTTGCACCAGCCCCAGTACCAGGACCGCTACCAGCGGGCCGCTGATGTTGAACTGCGCAAACCCCAGCCACAGCATCAATGCGTTGAGGCCCATCGAGCCTGCGTAATACAGCAGCAGGATCAGCAGCAACTCGGGCACCGCGCGAAACACCGTGGTGTAGCCGCGCATCAGCATGGCTATCGGGCGCGGTGCACTGAGCTTGGCGCAGGCCACCACCAGGCCGATCAGCAGCCCCACCGCAAACGAGCCGGCGGAGATCTGCAGGGTCATCCATAACCCCTTGAGCAATGCGTTGCCCCAACCTTGTTCGCTGAAGCTGAGTAGATCGAACATCGCGGCTCCCTATTTCGATTACACGCGGTGACCCTGTGACGAGGGAGCTTGCTGTGGCGAGGGAGCTTGCTCCCGCTGGACTGCGCAGCAGGCCCATTTTTTGGGGGCGCTTCGCACCCCAGCGGGAGCAAGCTCCCTCGCCACAAGCACTCCCTTTCTACCGGGTTAGTTTGTGTAGGGGCTGTCGCAGACTTTGCTCACATAGGCAGGCGTGTCGGCGCGTTTGCACGGGCTGACCGATACCCCAAACACGCTCTGGGACAGGTCGGCGTAGTCCTTGCTCACCAGCAACTCACCGATGGCCTTGTCGAGCCGGGCCTTGAGTTCGGTGTCTTCCTTGCGCAGGCCAGCCCCCACGCCGCGGCCGATGATCGGGTCGTAAGGCACTTCGGCGATTTCGGCCAGGCCCTGGGCCTCAGGGGTCTTGACCATCATGGCGATGGCGACGCCGTCGGCCATCATCAGGTCGGTGCGCCCGGCAATCAGGTCGGCGTTGGCCGATTCCTGGGTGTCGTAGTACTTCAGGTCAGCAATATTCTCGTAGTACTTCTTCAGGTAGTTGGCGCTGACCGTAGAGATCTGCACGCCGATGATCTTGCCCTTCAGCCCTGCCGGCGAGACTTCGACCGTGGTGCCCTTGGGGCCGGCAATGCCCAGCAGCGAATCGTAGTAGGCGCGGCTGAAGGCGATCTGTTTTTCGCGCTCTTCGGTGACCGACATCGAGGAGAAAATCACGTCGATTTTCTTCGCCAGCAGCGACGGAATAATCCCGTCCCAGGCCACTTCCTTGATCTGGCACTCAGCCTTCATCAAGCCGCAGAGCTTGTGAATCAGGTCCACCTCAAAGCCGGACCACTCCCCGTTGCCGCCCTTCACCGTGAACGGTGGGTAGGGTTCTGCCGCCACCGCGAACACAATGGGTTTCTCCGCCGCCAACGCAGTACCTGCCGCCAGCATCAACACAGCACTGCTCAACCACTTTGCCAATCGTTTGGATTTCATGATCTTGCCCCGTCTTTTTTTGGAGTTAGCGAGTTTGATGCGCGTTGACGAACTGCCGGCAACGTTCACTGCGTGGGTCGATAAACACCGAGTCCGGCGAGCCGGTTTCCTCGATCAGGCCTTGATGCAAAAACGCGACTTTGGATGACACATCCCGGGCGAACGCCATTTCATGGGTCACCAGGATCATGGTGCGGCCTTCTTCGGCCAGGGAGCGAATCACCCGCAGGACTTCGCCCACCAGCTCCGGGTCGAGGGCCGAGGTGGGTTCGTCGAACAGCATGACTTTGGGGCGCATGGCCAGGGCTCGGGCGATGGCCACCCGCTGCTGCTGGCCGCCGGAGAGGAACGCCGGGTATTCATTGCGCTTGGCGGCCAGGCCAACCCGGTCGAGCAAGGCTTCGGCGCGCTCGATGGCTTCGGCCCGGCTTTCGCGCAGCACCTGGGTCGGCGCTTCGATCAGGTTCTCCAGCACAGTGCGATGGGGCCACAAGTTGAAGTTCTGGAACACCATGCCGAGTGTCGAGCGAATCCGCACCAGTTGCCTGGCGTCGGCCACCAGCGGTGCGCCGGGCCGGCCGTAGTTGAGCTTGATGCTTTCACCGTCGACGTGGATGCTGCCCTGGTCCGGCACTTCGAGCATGTTGATGCAGCGCAGCAAGGTACTTTTGCCCGAGCCGCTGGCGCCGATCAGCGAGATCACCTCGCCTTCGTGGGCGGTCAGGGAGATACCCTTGAGCACCTCGATATTGCCAAAGCGTTTATGCAGGTCGAGCACCTCGATCATCTTCTTCGCAGCCACCGGCTGTACGCTGATGATTTTCGCCGCAGGCTCGATTCGCGGTTCTCCGGCGAGCTTGGCGACGAAGCGGCTGATACGTTCACAGGCTTCGGCCAGTCGCGCTTCACCCAGGGTAAACGACAGCCGCACAAAACCCTGGGCCGGCTCGCCGAAGGCCGCGGCATCCAGCACGGAAACCCCTGCTTCGCGGAACAGCCGCCAGGCGAAATCCAGGGAGCCGAGGCCGGTGTCCCGCACATCCACCAACACGAACATGCCTGCCTGCGGGGCCCGCACGTGAATGCCCGGGCAACCGCCGAGGCCTGCTACCACCAGGTCGCGGCGGCGGCGGTAGGTTTCGCGCATGCCCTGGGTGACTTCATCGTGGGCCAGCACGGCGGCGGTCGCGGCCTCCATCACGAACCCCGGCAAGCCGTAGAGCATGCTCAATACCAGGGTTTCCGCGTGGGCCACCATCGCAGGCGCGGCGACGATCCAGCCGATGCGCCAGCCGGTCATGGCATGGGACTTGGACAGGCTGCCGATCACGATGCAGCGATCGGCCATGCCCGGCAACGCGGCCAGGCTATGGTATTCGCCATCGAACACCAGGCTTTCGTAGACCTCGTCCACCACTACCCACAGTTCATGCTCGATCGCCAGGTCGGCGATCACCTGCAATTCCTGAGGGTTGAGGACAACGCCGGTGGGATTGTTGGGGTTGGAGAAGAAGATCGCCCGGGTGCGAGGCGTAATGGCGGCAGCCAGCAGTGCCGGGTCGAGGCGAAAGCCCGAGTCGGCGGAACACGGCACCCGCACCAGCGTTGCGCCGCTGGCCTTGAGGGTCGCTTCGTAGGTGACGTACATCGGGTCGAGCACGATCACTTCATCACCGGCCTGCAACAGGCACAGCGAGGTGACGAACAAAGCGTTCTGCGCACCGGCCACGGTGATGACGTTTTCAGCGTTGAGCGGGCGAGCCAGGGACTGGCTGTAGCGTGCGGCGATGGCATCGCGCAGTGCCGGGCGGCCGGGGATTTCGGTGTAGTGGGTGTCGCCCTGGCGCAGGGCCTCGACGGCGGCGTCGGTGATGAACGAGGGTGTGGCGAAATCCGGATCGCCCACACTCAGGATGATGATGTCTTCGCCTTTGCTGCTGGCCTGGAAGGCGGCGTGGTGGATGTCCCAGGCGGCTACGCCCTGCCCTGCAATTCGCTCGACAAAAGGTGAAAACCGCATGCCAGTGCCTCTCGTTCAATCAGAAAAAGCGCAAGCCCGCCTGTTACCAGGCAGGGGGTGCAGCCAACATAATTGAAACTGAACACTCGTTCAACGGCAAACTTCACCGGATGTCGTTAACAGCTAAAACAGGTCGTTGTGGTGGTTTGCCCATCAGGTTGCATTGGCGGTCCTGCAGTTCTTCGGCGGAGGCCAGGTTCCATTCCTTGAGCGTCAACCGCGTGGTCAACAGGACGAAGTTGCCGTTCGCCGCTGGTGCCAACAGCAAGCTGTAACTGGCCATGGCGTCGCCCTGGGCCTGCACGTAGTCATTCAGGATGGCCAATGGGTCGCGCAGGTCGAATTCCACCGCCGACAACGTACGGGCACTGTAGGTATGCCCCTGCAGTTTTACCGGCAGGGTTTGCCAGTGCTCGTCGAGGGTTGCCGCGCGTTCATTGAGGGTGTTGAAAATGTCGGGGCGCAGGCAGGCGATATGAATGTGCAACTGGTTTTGCGTGCGGCCATACCGCGAGTTGATCGCCAGGGATACATAACGGTCGGCAATCGGCGTTTGCAGGCCGGCCGAGAGTACATCGTGGTGTTTCCACGCCTGGGCAAAGTAATGCGGCAACAAGTCCCGGGCCAGCGCGACGTCTTCGATTCCGGTGACTTTATCGGTGGGGATCAGTAAGTCCTGGTACGGGCCGTTGAGGTCCTTGAGCAGCGCGAACCCCTTGTCCGGATCAACCTCGAGGCAGGGGCGCGGATTCTGGTGCTGGTTCTGGTCGGGCACGCATTGACGGCTGACGATCTGCCACAGCACATCGGGATTGCCGCGCCATTTCCAGGCGGCTGCCACCGCCACCACACACAGCAAACCACCCATGATCTTGAACAAGGGACCGCGCTTCATGCCAAAAACCTCAACGCCAAAGGAATGTCTTTTGTTGTTTTGCAGCTGCAAGACATCCCTGTCGCAAAGGTTAACGCTGGGCCGGGGCCATGAACTCCGGCCCTACCGGGTCTTTTATCGTGCTGGCCAGAATACGGTCGATATGTTGCAGGTCGTCGGCCGTGAGCTGCCAGCCGAACGCATCTTCAACGCCTTTGAGCTGCTCCGGCCGGCGGGCGCCCCACAGTGCAACCGTGGGGCCCTGGTCCAGCACCCAGCGCAACGCCAGGGCCAGCACAGACTTGCCGTGGCATTCGCGAGCGTACACGTCCAATGCCGCGACCGCCGCCAGGTACTGCTCAAAGCGTGGCGCCTTGAATTTCGGGTCTAGCTTGCGCACGTCATCCCCGGTAAAACCCGTGGCCGCGTGCATGCTGCCGCTCAACAAACCCCGACACAGCGAACCGTAAGCCAAAACCACCAGTGAATTTTGCTTGGCGTACGGCAGGATATCGCTGTCGATCGCCCGCTCAAACAGGTTGTAGGGCGGCTGCACGGTGTCCAGGTGCGTGTACTGGCGGAAATCGTCCATTTGCGCAGGCGAATAATTGCTCACCCCCACGGCAAGGATCTTGCCTTCACGGCGCAGTTTTTCCAGCTCGCCGGCGGTTTCCTCCTGGGCTACCAACGGGTCGGGCCAGTGAATCTGGTAGAGGTCGATGTAGTCGGTTTCGAGGCGCAGCAGTGAGTCTTCGATTTCCTTGCGGATACGTCGGGCCGTGGCATTGCGGCGCACCGTGCCGTCGTCCCATTGCAACCCGGCCTTGGTGGCGATCACCGCCGTGTGGCGTACGCCGCGCAGGGCCCGGCCGATCAGTTCTTCCGACAGCCCAAGGCCGTAGACCGGCGCACTGTCGATAAAGTTGATGCCGCTGGCCAGCGCATGGCGAATGGTCTTGACCGAGACCTCATTATCGGCGCCGCCCCACATCGAGCCACCCATGGACCAGGTGCCCAGGGCAATCCGCGAGACGGCCTTGTCGATGCCCGGGATCTTGATGGTTTCGATACTCATGAAAAAGCCTCCGCCAGAAACAATCAGTAAAAAAACGATTACTCTAGATCATCCGTGGTTGAATCGGGCTCAACGCCGCGTGCAACCCAAACCCCATAAAAGGTGCTTGATATGGCTGCGTTCAACCGCTCCGAGTTGGCCGACCTGAATGTTTTCATGGCGATCATCCGTCGCCGCAGTTTCCGGCATGCTGCCAATGAACTTGGCGTCACCACCTCGGCCCTGAGCCACACCATGCGCAACCTGGAAACGCGCCTGGGGGTCAAATTGCTGTATCGCACCAGCCGCGCCGTAGAGCCTACCGATGCCGGCGTGGTACTGGCGGAAAAACTCAGTGCCGGCTTTGCGACGATCCAGGACGGCCTCGACACCCTCGAACTGTACCGCGAGGCGCCGATTGGCCGCCTGCGCCTGAACGTACCCCGGGATGCCGCGGTGCTGCTGATTTCGCCGGTGCTCGGCGAGTTCACCCGCACCTACCCGCAACTGCGCCTGGACGTGATGATCGAGGACCGCATGCTCGACATCGTCGCAGAGGGCTACGACGCAGGAATCCGCTATGGCGCCACGGTGCCCCAGGACATGGTGGCCGTGCCGCTGACCGGCGAGCTGCGCTGGATCATGGTCGCCTCCCCGGCCTACCTCGCACAGGCAGGGACACCTGCAGTGCCCAGGGACTTGCTCACGCACTCCTGTGTACGCATGTACCTGGGCGACAAGACCACCTACAAATGGGAACTGGGCAATGGCGCACGCCAACAGCGGCTCGATGTGCCCGGCCACTTCAGCGCGGCCGACACCCAGACCATCGTTGATGCGGCCCTGCAAGGCGTGGGTATCGCCTACTGCCTGGAGAATCGCGTGCTGGCGGAACTGGCCGACGGGCGCCTGTTGGAAGTGCTGCCCGACTGGGCCTGCATCGGCGCGCCGCTGTGCATGTACTACCCCAGCCGGCGTCAGTCGCAGCCGGGATTGCGCCAGCTGATCGACATGATTCGGCTGAGGACCGCGGCGCACCCTTAGCATGGGCGCGTAAGACGCCGTATCAATCTGCATGCCAGTGGGATGGAATCGCTGAGGGGGCATCGGGTACGAAGAGTTACACCCGCTGGAGCGAAGCGCTGCTTGGGTGTACTCGATAAATTACCGGATCCCCTCCTATGACAATTGCTCCTACTCAGGCTACGGCTTCTTTCATTCCTTTGAACGCACCTGACAAGCCGCTTCCCCCGGCGCGGCTCCAGGCCGCAGCGCCGGAAAATGCCGCGCCAGGCTCCCCCGGGACCAGGATCCCCAGCCCGCGTGCCGATGCCGACGGTGAACTGGCAGGCCAGGTAGCCAGCGCGCTGCGTCAGGTCAAGGGCGACGGCCATGACGACGCGATCATGGTCGAGAACATTCCGCCGAACTCAACGTTCGGGCAGTGGTGGTCGCAGTTGGGGCGTGCCATGGAGTCCCCGCAAGTCCGTGACTGGATGAGGGAAAACGGGATAAACCCCAATTCAGTGATGATTGACCCCAATACCGGGAAGATCACCTACCAGCGCAGGCCCTCCGCCGCCGCGCAACCCAACGGCCCCGATGACAAAGGCTGGGCGCAGGTGGGCGCACAGGTCAGGGACGCCGCACGCGTTATCGGCGACGGTAACCCGATCCCCTTCAAACCGCCGCTCTCCCAAAACAGCAACAGTGCCCCCCTGTGGTTGGTGAGCCAATTCTACAAAGAGCAAGAACATATCCTGCCGGATCATGCCCACGAGCGTGCAGATGAGTTGGCGCGCGACAAAGCTTTTACCGGCGTGAGCGGCCCGCGTTTTGCGGACCTGCACGAAACCCGTGGTGAGGATGAGGTTGAGCGCCAGAAAGCCCTGGTGGGCAATACCCAGACGCTGAACACCGTGGGGCGTGAACTCAATTACCTGCTTGAGCGGATTCGATCGGGCAGCATTGGGAGCGGTGACGTTCTCGACTACCTGCAAAAGAATAAAGTCGAGCTTCACCCCGACAGCGCTTACCGCCAGGTCGGGAGCACCGACTCAGGGAGCACCATTAGCCTCAAGGAATTCCTTGAGATCAATGGCTGGGACGTGCCAACCACGCCCGAGGAGGTGGAGAACCTGACGAATTATCTGCTCAGGCCTGAACTCCAGGCGCCGCTCCATGGCAATTATGGCGGTGCGCTGGAATGGCAGCCCCCGCTTGCGCCCGAGGCGGCGAATCAGCTGCGGTCCGACCTGCGCCGCGGCAAGATCGGCGACGTTGATTTGAACGGCGCCAGGAACGTAGTGGAATACCTCATGCAGGGCAAGTCGTTCACGCCTTCCGAGCTGGCTGACCCGCAGCGGGTGCTCGACTCGCTGATCCGCTCCCCCAAGGGCAAGGCGTTGGGCGAGGCCCTCCAGGCAAAATTTGACGCGCAGTCCATCAAAGGCAGTGCCACTGATTGGCTGTTGGCAGCCATGAGTGTGGACAAAGACAACTCGTTCCGCGCGACAGACCCCAGGTCCAGGCATCACATCGCCGGTTTTGCCGTGACCGGGAACAGTACCTGGGGCAAACCCGCCTCCGGTATCGTCAGCCGGTTGGCCGAACATCTTGTCAGCACCGGCAAGGCATCGTCACCCGAGGCAGCGGCGCTACAAGCGCATCTGCTGCTCTCCACCCGCGCTCCGGAGTTCCTGGTTAAAGACATCCCGGACCAGGTCACCCCGGGGTCCCATAGTTGGGTCAGTTTTGTCACCGCGGTAGAACGCATCGAAGCGCAGTCTCCGGGTTCAACCGCAGGGATGTCCTACGGGCAGGTCATGCTCCACGCTGAGGTCGCGCCGGTCTCCGCCCAGGAGCGTTATGTCGAATATGCCGCCCAGCAAGAGGCGCTCAAGGATTGGGGAAGCGCGAACGGTATGCCGTATCCGGTGACCGAAGGCCAAATGAATGATGTACGCGATGCATTCGATGCGCAGATCACCGAGCTGAGCGCGGCCAGTCAAACACAGAGCATGCCGATGCCATTACGCAAGGAAATGGCCTTGGAGCAGTTGCGCAAAGCCCTGCCGGGCATGGATACGGCAACCCTGGAAGACAAGAGCATCACGCTGGAACCCGCCCATAGCGATTTCCCGGGGCCTTATTCGATCCTCGACTTGTATATGAAGGACGCGCTTCACCATCGACCTGGCGTCGAAGAACCACCGGCCGTAGGGGTACTTGGAATTGGGCCCCCGCCCCCCGCTGACAATCATTGGGTGACCTCATCCAGTACGTTGAACCTCAGCGAGGTGCTGGAAAAAACCAAAGACCTGCCAAGTATGCCGAACGTGTTCCAGGACGCGTTCGGGGAATACGCCGACGGCATCGAAAAAAGCGTCGCGGCCCAGGTGAAGTGGATGGTTTCGCGGCTCCCTGAAGAAGACCGTAAAAACCTGGAATACGGCGAAATCACAGTGGTCAGGGAAGTCGACGTCGATAAGGACAACTTTGGCAAGGAAACCCGCAAGCGGGTGCCCGAAGACAATTGCCTGCTGGTGAAAACCAGGCGCAAAAACCAGGTGCACACCTACGAAATCAATCTCAGGACCGCGAAGATTACCGAGCGTACGGACCTGGGTGACTTCACGGCAGGCAAACAACCTTCCAACCACACCCATTACCATAAAGACCTGGAAGAAGTCATACCTTCGGGCGAGTACGCACCCGGGTTGACGGATGAAAAAATCCAGGCCGCCAACCCCAAGAGCTTTGGCAGTGCCCGAACGTCTTATATTGCCGATGCCATGGTGACGGATGTTGATATCCGGTCATTCAAAAAAGAGGCCGAGGGGGTCACCACGCTTGATACCGAGGTTCCCTTTTACAAGAAAGTCAATGAATTCCTCCTCAACCTGATCCCCTTGAGGTCGGCAATCGTCAACTTTCAAAACGGCAACATCGGCGAAGGTGTCGGCGACCTGGCCCTGGATATATTTGGGTTTGCCGTGGGCCTCGGTGCGGCAGCCAGGGGGGCCAAGGCCTTGGCCGCCGGCGCATCGGCTTTCAGCAAGTTCGCCCAGGGCGCGAAGATTGTCGGGCGCGCGGCGCTGGGGAGTTTCAATCCGTTGAGCGGGGCTGATGATCTGGCCCGGAGTGCATTGAAGCTGGGGCGCACCACGCTGACCGCTGGACGTAACGGCGTCAATCATCTGCGTGGCGCCTTGCGCAGTGTCGACCTGACGTCACTGGCGAAAAAGCCCGGCATTGCCGAAGGCACTTACAAGGCGGCCAATGCGACCGAAGAAGCCAAGGTGTTTGCGAAGTTTGATGACGCCACCGGTAATTGGCACGCCTTGAATGTGAAAACCAGAAAGCCCTTTGGCGAGCCGCTGGAAAATTTCAAAGCTGACGCCGTGCCGGTAGAAGCGCTTCGCGACAAACTGGAGAAGCTCCATGCCAAAACGGGATACACCGGGACAATCTGCTACGAAAAAACCATGTTCGTCGGTATGGCAGACAATGCACTCCCGTTGAAAACTCGCGAGGCCGTGCTGGGCAGTGTGGTCAGGAGCGGGGATTCCAATTACACGCAACGCTACAAGGATCTGATGGGTATTACTGCCGAGAATACCAGCGCCGTATTCAGGCCCGCGGACATTACCGAATCAGGCGTTATCAATTTCATGAGCAATAGAGCAGACGGCAATATCGTACACACCGCCTATATTCAAAAGAGCAGTGATGGAAAGCTCTATATCTACAACACCAACCAAGCCGGCCTGGACAAAGCCATGTTCGATGCCACTGGCACTCTTGATCAATCGGTCGGTGCAACGGTATTCAGTCTTGATAATGACGGGCTGCAAAAGTTTCTCGACTCGGGGTTCACCTTCTCCTTCACCCCAAACAGCACCCTCAATGCCAACGTAACACGCCTGGCGACCTGACAAACCGCGCATTGCCCGAGCAGGCAATGCGCGTTTTTTGAACCTCTCTCTCCCGGCAAACCTCAAACGTTCACACAGACCATGCCCGGGACTATTCAATGACCTTCATCCTATGGATGGCCATACTGGGCGCGGTGTTGCTCACCCTCGCCCTCACCTCCTCCTACCTGCGCTGGATGCCGGTCACCACCTCGGCGGTGTGCCTGTTGCTCGGCGTGGGTATCGGCCCGCTGGGCATGGACCTGCTGCATCTGGACATCAAGGCCTCGGCCAGTTGGATGGAACATCTGACGGAAGTCGCGGTGCTGTTTTCGCTGTTCGTCAGCGGGCTGAAACTGCGCCTGCCCCTCAAGCACCGAACCTGGCGTATTGCGTTTGGTATGGCCGGGCCGGTGATGCTCTTGACCATCCTCGGGACGTGCCTGGTGCTGCATTGGCTGCTGGGGTTGTCGTGGGGGGTTTCACTGCTGGTGGGGGCGATTCTTGCGCCCACCGACCCGGTGCTCGCGGGCCTGGTGCAGGTCAATAACGCGCAGGATTATGACGCGCTGCGCTTCGGTCTTTCCGGTGAGGCAGGCTTGAACGACGGCACGGCCTTCCCGTTCGTGATCTTTGCGCTGATTTTCATGCAGCACGGCGGGTTCGACGGTGACTGGCTGGGCGGCTGGGTGCTGAAAAACCTGCTCTGGGCCGTACCTGCCGGGTTGCTCGTGGGCTACTGGATGGGGCGTGGCATCGGTCGCGTCACCCTGAAGATGCGTATCACCAATGCCGACAGCACCCTGTCACCGAATGACTACCTGACGCTGGCCCTGATCGCCCTCGCCTATGTGGTGGCCGAAGCCATCGGCGGCTACGGCTTCCTGTCGGTATTTGCCGCCGGCCTGGGGCTGCGCCAGGCCGAGTTCAAGTCCACAGGCAACTCACAAACCCCGGCGGAACATCTGGCACAGCCGGTGGTTGGCCACATGGAAGTTGAGCCGGAGCATGCGTTGCATGGCGATGTCGGGCAACTGCAGGACACGCAAATCGCCGCCGGGGTGATGATGGGCGACATGCTCGCCTTTGGTGGGCTGGTGGAGCGTTCGATGGAAGTGTTCCTGGTGACCTTGCTGGGCGTGGTGCTGGTCAGCCATTGGGACTGGCGGGCGCTGGCGGTGGGGGCGGCGCTGTTTTGCGTGATTCGCCCCCTCAGCGTGCTGTCGATACCCTGGGGCAGCTTGCTGAATCGCCATCAGCGCGGGCTGGTGGGCTGGTTCGGGATTCGCGGGATCGGCAGCATCTACTACCTGTTCTATGCCATCAACCACGGGCTGGTGGGCACCAGCAGTGCGGTCGCGGTGAACCTGACGCTGTCAGTCATTGCCCTGAGCATCGTCGTTCATGGTCTCAGCACGCAGCCGATGCTGGCGTGGTATGAACGACGTGCCCAGGCACAACAATGACGTCTACTCCTGGTTTTCAGTGTTGCCGACGTCAGCGGCATCATCCAGGTCGTTAAGCGGTACTTCGGCATCATCCATCAATGAACCTGGGTCTTCATTGCCCGGGTCATTGAGTTCATCGTCTTCGTCTATTTCAACTGACATCACCGTCTCCTCTAACCGCCTTGGGTATCGATATCGGCATCGGTTTCAGGCTTGGGCTCGCGCTCGGGCTTGAAGTCTGGACTGTAGTCGTTTTCCTTGGCCTTGGGGTCGCTGGCAGGCTTGGGGTCTTTCGGCGCGTCGGCCGCGGTGCCGGGGGCCGGTTCGCCGCGGTCGATGGCGGGATCGTTACGGTTGCTGGTTTGCGGGTCGTTGTCTGTGCTCATGGCTCACCTCTGTTGGAAAACGCAGACTGCGTAAAGGTAAGGTCCCGTGCGGGTCGGTGAAGTTCCAATTGCTTATGAGCCGGGGTTGTCCACCTGGATGTAAAACGCGTAGGCCCCCAGCATCACCCAGAACACCATGAACAGCCAGGGCGCGCGCATCGAGAACAACAGCGACTTGCGATAGCCCTTGTGGGACGACTCCATCTCACTGAACAGTGGCGACTCATCGTAGGCCAGGCCCATCACCGGCTCGCTGCGCAGCAGTTCGCTCTGCTTGTAATGCCAGTGGTCGATGATTTCGTAGGCCGCCCGAATCCCCGGCCAGGCGTTGAGGGAACTGAGAATGCCCAGGGTCGCCAGGAACACGGGCACCACCAGGGTGAACAGCTTGCCCCATTCGGGGTTCAGGTTGCCCATGCCGGACACGAAGGCGATCACCAGGAATGACTGGGCCGTGAGGTAGGCGTCGGTGCGGTTGGCCAGGATGCTGGTTTCGTACTGAATTTCACGCCGGTAAAAGTCGAGACGGTCCTTGGGCGAACCGAAAATCTTAGCGTTGTGTTCGCTGTGGTCGGTCAGGCTCGATTCCGGGGTGTCGGGTGAGATGATTCTGGGCACATCCGTGCTCCGTGCTGGCATTTGAAGCAGTTTAGAAGAACCGGGCTGGTGCAAAGTTCAAGTAATCAGTGCACCGTTTTGAGGCGATAGGGCCGCGTCGGTGGCGCGGGAGCTTGGTGCCGCTGGACCGGGACAGCGCTCCGGTGCGCAGCGGTCTGGTTCCTTTTTGGGGCCGCTGCGCAGCCCAGCGGGAGCAAGCTCCCTCGCCACAAGGTGGATGGCACAGGCATTGCTTTAGTCCTTTATCTGCCCGGATACAGGAGCAATCGTTACCCCCCGACCCAGAGCCCACCCCAAAAGAAAGTAAGGACCAGGCCTGCTGGCACCATCAGCCACGGGCTCATAAAAAAATGCGTTTTCTAAAGCGGCAGTGCCAAAGCGCAGTTAGTCCCGGCACTGACAAGGTAATTGGAATGGCTCGATCTTTCTTTGATGAAATGAATGACGCACAAGGCGTTTGCCGTGCGCATTATCAGGAATTCTCCCGCTGGCTGGCCAACACGCCGCCAGAACTGCTGGCCCAGCGCCGCCGTGAAGCCGACCTGCTGTTTCACCGCGCGGGGATCACCTTCACCCTGTATGGCGACGAGCAAGACACCGAGCGCCTGATCCCCTTCGATATCATCCCCCGCAGCATCCCCGCCAGTGAGTGGAGTGTCATCGAGCGCGGCTGTATCCAGCGGGTGAATGCGCTGAACATGTTCCTTGCCGACATCTACCACGACCAACGCATCATCAAGGCCGGGATCATTCCCGCCGATCAGGTGCTGGGCAACGAGGGATACCAGAAAGCCATGGTCGGCCTGGACCTGCACCGCGATATCTACTCGCACATCTCCGGGGTCGACCTGGTGCGCGATGGCGACGGCACCTACTACGTGCTCGAAGACAACCTGCGTACCCCCAGCGGCGTGAGCTACATGCTCGAAGACCGCAAGATGATGATGCGCCTGTTCCCCGAGGTGTTCGCCAAGCAACGCATCGCCCCGGTGGACCACTATCCCAACCTGCTGCTCAAGACCCTGAAAAGCTCCAGCCGCCTGGACAACCCGAATGTGGTGGTGCTGACGCCGGGCCGGTTTAACAGCGCGTTCTTCGAGCATGCATTCCTGGCCCGGGAAATGGGCGTGGAGCTGGTGGAAGGTGCCGACCTGTTCGTGCACGACCTCAAGGTGTTCATGCGTACCACCGACGGCCCCAAGGCCGTGGATGTGATCTACCGCCGCATCGACGATGCCTTCCTCGATCCGCAGGCTTTCAACCCCGATTCGATGCTCGGCGTGCCCGGCCTGGTCGCGGCGTACTGCGCGGGCAACGTAGTGCTGGCGAATGCGATCGGCACCGGCGTGGCGGACGACAAGTCGATCTACCCGTACGTGCCGGAAATGATCCGGTTCTACCTGGATGAAGAGCCGGTCCTGCAAAACGTGCCGACCTTCCAGTGCCGCAAGCCGGATGAACTGTCCCACGTACTGGCGCACCTGCCGGAGCTGGTGGTCAAGGAAACCCAGGGTTCCGGCGGCTACGGCATGCTGGTGGGCCCGGCGTCCAGCGCGGCCGAGATCGAGGACTTCCGCCAGCGTATCAAGGCCCGCCCTCACGCCTACATCGCCCAACCGACCTTGAGCCTGTCCACTTGCCCGACATTTGTCGAAAACGGCATCGCGCCGCGGCATATCGACCTGCGACCGTTCGTGCTCTCGGGCAAGGAAACTCGCCTGGTACCCGGTGGCTTGACCCGCGTGGCGCTGCGCGAAGGCTCATTGATCGTCAACTCGTCGCAAGGCGGCGGAACCAAGGACACCTGGGTGGTGGAGGGCTGAGTATGCTGAGTAGAACCGCCGCAGATCTATATTGGATGTCCCGTTACCTGGAGCGTGCCGAGAACCTGGCGCGCATGCTGGAAGTCAGTTATTCGCTGTCGTTGATGCCCCAGGCCGGGCGCAGTGACGGGCTGGACGAGTTGGCCATGTCGCTGCTCAGCAGCGGCACCCTGGACAGTTACCTTGAGCGCCATCAGCAACTGGACGCCGAGCGCATGCTGCACTTCTTCGCCCTCGACGAGGAAAACCCCGCCAGTATCTACAACTGCCTGCGGGCTGCACGGGGTAATGCCCATGCGGTGCGGGGACGGATCACGGCTGATATGTGGGAAAACCTCAACGCCACTTGGCTGGAGATGCGCAGTATTGCGGCCGGCGGGTTGGCGCGGCATGGCATCAGCCACTTTTGTGACTGGGTGAAGCAGCGCTCGCACCTGTTTCGTGGGGCGACGTCCGGGACGATCATGCGTAACGATGCGTATCGGTTTATTCGGCTGGGGACGTTTGTCGAGCGGGCGGATAACACGTTGCGGTTGCTGGACGCGCGGTATGAAATGTTTGGGGAAGAGTCCGAGGAAGTCAGCGACCTTTCGGCACGCGGGTATTACCAGTGGAGCGCGTTGTTGCGGGCGCTGTCGTCGTTTGAGGCGTATACCGAGCTGTACCCGAATGCGCTGAATGCGCGGTCGGTGTCGGAGTTGTTGCTGTTGCGCAGTGATGTGCCGCGCTCGTTGCATGCGTGTATCGAGGAGTTGAGCCATATCCTGGCGGACCTGCCGGGGAGTTATGGGCGTACGGCCCAGCGTTTGGCGGCGGAGTTTGAGGCGCGGCTGAGGTATACAGGGATTGATGAGATTCTGGAGGATGGGCTGCATAGCCGGTTGACGGATTTTATCGACACCGTGCGGGAGTTGGCGCGGGCGATTCATAGCTCCTACCTTGAAGTCGTCTGATAATCGTTCCCACGCTGATCGTTCCCACGCTCCGCGTGGGAATGAATCCGGTGACGCTCCGCGTCACGACTTCAAGAGCGGACGCAGAGCGCCCTGGCGGCGTTCCCACGCAGAGCGTGGGAACGATCGTCCTGCGTGGGAACGAGCGTCGAGAGTGGGAACGATCATAGGTCTACTGGTTTTTCACCAGTACCGGTTCTGCGCGGTACTGCTCAGGGAACAATTTTTTCAGCTGGGCCACCTTTGGCAGGTCGTTGATCACGATGTAGGGGTACGACGGGTTTTCGGTCAGGAAGTCCTGGTGATAGGACTCCGCCGGGTAGAAGGCTTTGCCCATCTCGATCTTGGTCACGATCGGCTTGTCGAAGGCTTTCGCGGCGTCGAGCTGGGCGATGTAGGCCTGGGCGACTTTTTGCTGTTCGGCGTTCTGGGCAAAGATCGCCGAGCGGTACTGGGTGCCGCTGTCCGGGCCCTGGCGGTTGAGTTCCGTGGGGTTGTGAGCGACCGAGAAGTAGATCTGCAGCAGCTTGCCGTAGCTGACCTTGCTTGGGTCGTAGGTCACGGCGACGGACTCGGCGTGGCCGGTATCGCCGCCGCTGACGCTTTCGTACTGCGCGGTGCTCGCCGCGCCGCCGTCATAGCCGGAGACGGCGTTTTTCACCCCTTGTACATGCTGGAACACACCCTGCACGCCCCAGAAGCAGCCGCCGGCGAAGACCGCGGTTTGCAGGTTGTTCGCGTCTGCCGGCAGGTCCATGGCCGGCGGCGCGATGGCCACGGCGTCGTCGGACGGGCCGAAGGAGAACGCCGAGCTGTGGCCGACAAAGGCGGCGAACGCCAGGGCCGGTAAGTACTTAAGCAGTTTCATCTCAGTCACTCCGAAACATCAGGATAAATGCGGTCAACTGTGGGAGCTGGCTTGCCTGCGATTGAGGTGGTGAATTCAACATCGCTATCGCAGGCAAGCCAGCTCCTACATGATCGGGTTAACCATGCCAAATTTCGCTATGGGTTAGCCGAAGGTGAAGGCATAGGCCGCCACTTGCGGGTCCAGGAACTCGATGGTGAAGGTCCGGTCCTTGACCGCGCCCGGCTGGCGCACCAGTTGATACAAACGTTGTTCGGTCACGGTGCCGCTGCCATCCGGTGCGACGTCGGTGCCGTGGGCATCCCCCGGCGCCTGGCCGTCGATGCTGACCTTGAAGCGCACCGGCTTGCCGTCGGCGCCCGGGCCCAGCACCAGGTGCAGGTCACGGGCGTGGAAGCGGTAGACGATCTTGCCGTTGGCCGCTGCGAGGGTGGCTTGCTGGCCGCCGACGTTCCATTGGCCTTCCAGGGTCCAGTTGTTCAAGGCCAGGTTGCCGGCTGCCGGGTAGTTCACCACCTTGTCGGTGCCCAGGGTGCCGGTGGTCACGAAGTTCTCGGCGCGCTGGAAGCCCAGGTAGGTTTCCGGCGACTGCACTTCGTTCATGTCCGGTGCGGCCTGGATGCCCTTGGCATCGGCTTCGATCAAGCCGCCCGCCACCTTGGTAGCGCCCGCCTCACGCAGCAGTTGCTGGATCACTCGTTCGGACTCGGCGTAGTCACCCTCGCCAAAATGGTGATAGCGGATCTGGCCCTTGGCATCGGCAAAGTAATGCGCCGGCCAGTACTGGTTGTTGAAGGCGCGCCAGATCTTGTAGTTGTTGTCGATGGCCACCGGGTAAGTGATGCCCAGGTCCTTCATGGCCTTGGTGACGTTGTTCACGTCGCGTTCGAAGGCGAATTCCGGAGCGTGCACACCGATCACCACCAGGCCCTGGTCGCGGTATTTCTCGGCCCAGGCCTTGACGTACGGCAAGGTGCGCAGGCAGTTGATGCAGGAGTAGGTCCAGAAATCCACCAGCACCACCTTGCCTTTCAACGCCTCGGCAGTCAGTGGCTCGGAGTTGAGCCATTGCACGGCACCGTCCAGCGGCGGCAACTGGCCTTCCACTGGCAGCGTGTCACTGTGGTTGGCGGCCATCATCGCGCCGCCGGCCATCATCGCCCCGCTCTTCTGTTCAGGCTTGGCGCTGAGTTTCTCCACCAGGCTTTGTTCCAGGCCACCGGTTGACGCCGTCGACAGGCGCGCCAGGATCCCGGTGTCCAGGCCCAGGGCGATGGCCGCCACACCGGCCAACATCAGGGCGCCGAGCCCACGACGCAGCCATTCACCAGCGCCCAGCGAACGCTTCATGAAACCGAAGACTTTACCGCCGACCAGCAGCGCCAAGGCCAGGGAGGTGGCAGCCCCTGCCGCGTAGGCCAGCAAGAGCAAGGTAGTGCCGATACTGGCGCCCTGCAGCGCGGCGCCCGTCAGCACCAGCCCGAGGATGGGCCCGGCGCACGGCGCCCACAGCAGCCCGGTGGCCACGCCGATCAGGAACGATGCGCCCGGACGCGGCCGCGAATCGGCCCCGGCGGCTTCCGACAGGCGACTGCCCGCGGCCACCAGCGGCCGGGTCAGGCGCTCGGACAGGCTTGGCAGCAGCAGCGTCAGCCCGAATAGCGCAACAAACAGCAACGCGAGCCAGCGACCGTACTGATTGACTTGCACCACCCAGCCGCCGCCCACCGCCGCGAGCGAGGCGACCAGGGCGAAGGTCATCGCCATCCCCAGCAGCAGCGGCAAGCCACTGCGCAAAAACGGCTGCCCGGTGCGAGCGAAGACAAAAGGCAGAACCGGCAGGATGCAGGGACTGACAATCGTCAGCACGCCGCCCAGATATGCGAGAACCAAAAGCCACATGGGGTAGACCCTTATAGGAAGACATTGAATTAAGTCGCGGTGAACGTCATGGCTGCGCCGTTCATGCAGTAGCGCAGGCCGGTGGGTGCCGGGCCGTCATCGAACACGTGGCCCTGATGACCGCCGCAGCGGCGGCAGTGGATTTCCTTGCGTACCACGCCGAAGGAGGTGTCGACGTGGCTGGCCACGGCGTTTTCCAGGGGTTGCCAGAAGCTGGGCCAGCCGGTGTGGCTTTCGAATTTGGTGGCTGAGGCGTACAGGGGCAAAGCGCAACCGGCGCAGGCGAAGGTGCCGTTGCGGTGTTCACTGTTGAGGGCGCTGCTGTAGGGGCGTTCGGTGCCCTCCTCCCGCAGGATCGCGTACTGCTCGGCGGTCAACAGGGTGCGCCATTCGGCGTCGGTGTGGCTGACTTCGAAATGTTCGGCGGCTTCGGCTTCGGCGATCAGGGCGGGGCCGGCGTTGATTTTTTGCAGCAGGCCACCGGCGATTACCGCGAGGCCGAGGCCGCCGCCGGCGAGCAGGATCTGTCGACGTGAATACATGAGTTGCTCCTCACACAAGTGCGGATGGCTGGCGAAGCCCCTATGGCTGACAAACAAACTGTGGCGAGGGAGCTTGCTCCCGCTGGAGTGCGCAGCGCTCCCGGCTTTTTTGGGGCCGCTGCGCGACCCAGC
>NZ_JBSVWQ010000096.1:0-22415 GCF_054071215.1 Pseudomonas sp. SDO5522_S412
TTTGGGGCGTTTGCCAAAAGTGACCCGCTGTAAGAGCGGAACCATAAGCGGCCGTAACCTAAATAACGGATATGTACTCAAACAAGATCAAGCATTCCCCGCCAACCTCAACCGAGCCGCCTGAGTAAAATCCAACATCCGCTTCAGCGGTCTAACCGCCTGCGGAATCACCGAAGGCTCAACAAAAATCTCATTACTCCCCTCACGCAAGCACTGCAGCGTACGTTCCAGGGTATTCATCGCCATCCACGGGCAATGCGCACAACTGCGACACGCCGCCCCATTCCCCGCCGTCGGCGCCTCGACAAACACCTTGTCCGGGCACAGCTGCTGCATCTTGTAGAAAATGCCGCGGTCGGTGGCCACGATAAACGTCTTGTTCGGCAACCGCTGCGCCGCCGCAATCAACTGGCTGGTAGACCCCACCGCATCCGCCAACTCAATCACCGAAGTGGGCGACTCCGGGTGCACCAGAATCGCCGCGTCCGGGTACAACGCCTTCATGTCCTCCAACTGCTTGGACTTGAACTCCTCGTGCACGATGCACGCACCATCCCACAGCAACATGTCTGCACCCGTCTGACGCTGGATATAGGTGCCCAGGTGCTTGTCCGGCCCCCAGATAATCGTCTCGCCGTTATCCATCAGGCTTTCGACAATCTCCAGCGCACAACTGGAAGTCACCACCCAATCAGCACGGGCTTTCACCGCCGCCGACGTGTTGGCATATACCACCACCGTGCGCTCAGGGTGCTGATCACAGAATGCCGAGAACTCATCCACCGGGCAGCCAAGGTCCAGAGAGCACGTGGCTTCCAGTGTCGGCATCAGGATGCGTTTTTCAGGCGTGAGGATCTTGGCCGTCTCCCCCATGAATCGCACGCCCGCCACCAATACGGTCTTGGCCGGGTGCGCGGCGCCGAAGCGGGCCATTTCCAGGGAGTCGGACACACAACCACCGGTTTCTTCGGCCAGGGCCTGAATCACCGGGTCGCAGTAAAAGTGTGCCACCAGCACCGCGTCCTGAGCCTTGAGCTCGGCGGCGATGGCGGCGCGGTAGCCCGCCTCTTCTTCGGCGCTCAGCACCTTGGGCTGCTTGGCGTCGAGGTGGGCTTGGACCAGAAGGCGTTCGGAAATTTGCGTCATGTTCGCAAGACCTGCAGGCGCAGTTGCGCGAAAGTCGAGTGTACCACCGGCTCTGGAGCCTTTCGGGCGCCGCCGGACGAAGTGATTGTGTTCATCAAGCACGGTGAAGCTGCGCAAGGCTACAGAATATCGAATGGTTTCAAAAGCCTAATCTGGGATTCGGCCAGGCATGAAAAAGGGAAACCCGGCCAGGGGTTTCCCTTTTTTACAACGACCGGTTTAACCGGGCAAAGCGGACGGATCGTCTTGCAGCAACGCCCACTGATGCATGTTCGCCAGGGCATCCTTCAGGATGGTTTCATCGGCGCCCTTGGCACTCTTGCCTTCCCGCGCCGCATATTCCAGCAGTACCAGGTAGTCGCGATGGCTGGTGGCCTCGTTCGGTACCACGCTGTCTTTAACCAGTCGAGCCATCTCGTATCGCTGGGTGCGGGTGTTCTGACTGGCGCTTTGGTCCACGGAGGCGTTGGTCAAGAAACCATCCTTGTAGGTGATGTTCGCCGCACTGCTGGCCTTGTCGTCGACCTGCACATAGAGGTAGTTCTGCGACTCGCGCCTGGTATCGAAAGCCGGCGGCTTCCCGCCATCCAGGCCCTGATGGAAACTGGCCTTGAGGCTTGATCGCTGGACCTGATCGATCGTGCGATTGGAGAGGTCATTGCCGCCGATGCGCGTTTTCTGGGAAATCCCATAGGCAAACGTATCGGTTTCCCCTGGGCGCGCCGGGTTGGGGGAGCTGGCCGCCTGGCTGATGGAGGCCTTGAAATCCGCCAGGCCCGTCAGCAGGCCTTGATCTGCCGCGCTGCGGGTCAGCGGCGCAGGCGCTTTGGCGCCCTGCGGGTAGTTGCTGTTCATGGCGGTAAACGCATCCTTGAACATCGCCATCAGGTCAGCATCGGCTTTGCCCCGCGCCTGGGCCTTGTCGAACTGGGCCAGGTAGCTTTTCAGCGCGATTGCCTGTTGCTTGGCGTTGCCGAGGATGCCGGCGTTCTTCAGGTCGACCGAGAGATTCACTTCCCCCGCCGGGCTACTCATGCGCGTGGTGCGGCCCTGGCTGTCCGCATGGAATGCAAGCGTGAGGTCGTCAGTATTGCTCACTTTCAATTTGCCGCTGAGGTCCACCGAAGCCAATACGCTGGAATCAAACTGCGTCAGCTTGCTCAGCTCGAGTTTCGGCGGCTGGGCGGCCAGGCCGTCGATCGCGTCCTGGAAGGCTTCGCCCAACTTGGCGACTTCCTTGAGTTCGGCGGCGCTGAGGGCGCCACCGTCCACCTTCGCCTGCGCGGCCAAGCCTCCCAACTGGCTGGCCAGGCTGAAGGTGACGGTCTTGCCGCTGGCCGTCTTGACGGTCAGGCTGACCAGGTTGTCGGCCCTGCTGTGCAGCAGCGCCTGTTGAACCTTGAGTTCGGCGGGGCTTTGGGTCCTGGAAGAGCTGGTGCTCAGCGCCGACTGGGAAATGTCGGTACCGCTCTTCGCAAATTGCTCAATCAGGGTGGCGCCCAGGCCGCTGAAGCCTGTGCCTCTGGGCAGTGCAGGGAAATTCGTGCTGATCGCTTTGGTGACCGCATCGTCGCTGTCACTTTCCCAGGCATTGATCGGCCCATGGCCGGGCAATTGGCCGTTGCGGGAATACGTCTCGGCTTGAACGTCTACCGTGACATTGCCAAGGCTGACCACCGAGGAAGGTCGCACGGCAGCGGCGTCCGTTTCTGGCGCCTGCTTAGCTGGCGGGGTAACGGCGGGTCGATTGGTAAGGGCGATGGCGGAGCTGATCGGCGAAAGCGTAGTCATGACGATCCCTGTCTTGAGCTGGATTGCAGCCAATTTAACCAAGACAGGGAAGGTTTGGTAGCGCGACCGATACAATTGCTAGCAAAGAGCCATGTCAGAAAACTGACTCTTTGCCCTCTTCCGGTGCATCAGAAGCGGTAAGTCACCGAACCGCCGAAACCGTTGGCGCTGTTTTCATACTTGGCGTCGTAGGTCAGCGCCAGTTGCGGATTATTGTCGCGGACCTTGATCGGCTCTTCTTTCAGGTAGGAATAAGCGACGTCGAAGGTCAGGTTATCCACTGGCGTCCAGCCGGCGCCCAAGCTGAACACCGTGCGATCGCCCGTAGGAATACGTACGGACCGGTCGGTGTTGTTGGTGGGCGTCTGGTCCACCGAAAAGCCGGTACGCAGCACCAGTTGCTTGTTCAACTGGTACGACAGGCCGATGGCGTGAGACCAGGTGTCATGCCAGTGCTGTTCTTCGGTGATGGAGTTCAGGCCGGCCAGTTCGGTGGCGAGGTCAGAGACGCCACTGTTGTTGATCGTAATCTTCTTCAACTGGCTCCAGCGGGTGTAGGTGCTGCCGACGTACAGGGTCCAGTCATCGTTGAGTTTATGGGTGACCGAGAAGTCCACGGACGACGGCGTGGTGACATCCAGCTTGGCGTCATACCGCTGCGGGCCGCCATCCACCAGGTCGGTGAGCACCCCCGAGGCGTTGGTTTTGCCCGACAGGTGATACACAACCTGCGAGTGGTAGGTCACACCAATGCGCGTGCTTTCAATCGGCTGCACCAGGATACCGGCGTTGAAACCGGTGGCGGTGTCGTCGCCCTTGACCTTTACGCTTTCCGTGCCGAGGCCAAATGCCGGGACCTTGGAGTCCAGTTCGCCACTGATACGGTTGAAGGTCGGACCGAAGCCCACCGAAACCTTGTCGTTGAAGGCATAGCTGACGGTTGGCTGCACCGTGATGACTTGAACCTTGCTTTTGTTGCCAAAGCCATTGCCCTGGAAGCTGTGTTCATAGTCGGTCACGAGGCCGAACGGCGCGTAGATTCCCAGGCCAAACGCCCAGTGTTCATCAATCGGCGTCACCAGGTAGCCCATCGGTACGGCGATGCCGGGGACCATATCGCCTTTGTTGGTGCCGGGGTTGTCCACGCCACCTTGGCTGGAGCTGGCATCCTTGATGTTCGACTTGGCATCCAGGTAGGTCGCCCCGATGCTCACTTCATTCTGCTTGAGACGAGACATGCCCGCCGGGTTGCCAAACACCGTGCTGGCGTCATCCGCGGAGGAGGAACGCCCGGCGTAACCGGTCCCCATTGAACTGATGCTTTGTTCGTTGAGGGCAAAACCACCGGCAAACAAGGAAGTGGAGGCAAGGGAAATCGACAGCGCCAAAGCGCTCTTGAAGAGTTTTTTATTCATTATTAGAACTCGAATTATTGGGCAGCGAGAGGAAGCTACCAATCTTCGAGCGGGCAAATTATGAAGAGTTTTTCATGCGCAAAATTGTCCGACAATCCTATTTTTTTCAAAGACTTCGACGGTTTTTCCAGCACTTATTCAGACCCCGGAACCTGAATATGACTGACGGGTTTTAATCTCGCCGTCACGCTTGCAGCAGGCCGGATTGCCTGCCATCGAATATGCGTGAAGGCGCTGGTGATATAAGTGTCGCAATGACATGATGACGGCCATTTAACACGCGTGGCAGCACTCAAATGAATAGCACTATCGGGACGGGTCCTGAGACAAACAGCCCACCTGAATCTGGCGAGAGTGATTTGTCCGCCGCGGGCCTCAACCACAGCGAAGCCTTCACCGAACGCGTGCTTGCCAGCATCAACGATTGCATCAAGGTGCTGGACCTCGACGCCCGCCTGACCTTCATGAGCGAAGGCGGCAAGCAGATCATGGAAGTCAGCGACTTCAATGCGATCCGCGGCTGCCCCTGGCCCGACTTCTGGCACGACCAGGGCAATCTCGATGCCAAGGCTGCCGTTGAGGCCGCCAAGGCCGGTCGCAATGCCAGCTTTGTCGGCGCTGCCCACACCCTGGCCGGCAACCTTAAATGGTGGCACGTGAACGTCAGCCCGATCATGGGCAGTGACGGCCTGCCGGAGAAAATCCTCTGCGTGTCCCGGGACATCACGCCCCTGCGCGAAGCCGAAGAGTCCCTGCGCAAACTCAACGAGTCCCTGGAACAGCGGGTGGTCGAACGCACTCGCGATCGCGACCGTATCTGGCGCCTGTCGCCGGACCTGATGCTGGTGGCACAACTCGACGGTGTGATCTCCGCCGTGAACCCGGCCTGGACACGCATGCTCGGCCACGCCGAAAACGACCTGGTGGGCAGCCAGTTGCTGGCCCTGGTTCACCCCGACGACCTGGCCGTCTCATCCTCGGCGGTCAGCCGTTTGGGCGATGGCAAGAACTTCCCCAATTTCAAGAACCGTTACCGCCACCAGGACGGCAGCTACCGCATGATCGCCTGGACGGCCGTGCCCGACAGCGACTACATCCACGCCGTGGGCCGTGATATCCAGGCTGAGGAAGAAGCCAAGGAAGCCCTGCGACTGTCGGAAGACGCCCTGCGTCAGTCACAGAAACTGGAAGCCATCGGCCAACTCACTGGCGGTGTCGCACATGATTTCAATAACCTGCTGACGGTGATCAAGTCCTGTGCCGACTTGCTCAAGCCACCTGCCCTGAGCGAAGCACGCCGCGTGAAATACGTGGAAGCCATCGCCAGCACGGTCGATCGCGCGGCCCGCCTGACGGCCCAGTTGCTCACATTCGCCCGCCGCCAGGCTTTGCGACCCGAGGTGTTCAACGTCGGCGAAAGTGTAAAGCGGGTGGGCGAGATGATGGACAGCCTGACCGGTTCACGGGTCAAGGTAAGCATCCAGGTGCCTGACGACGCCTGCTTTATCAACGCCGACGAAAGCCAGTTCGATACCGCGCTGGTCAACATGGTGGTGAACGCCAGGGATGCCATGGCCGGCAACGGGCATTTGACCATCACCGTTTCGACGGCAAGCTGGCTACCCTCGGTTCGCGCTCACCCGGTACGTGTCGCCGATTACGTGACCATCGAACTGGCGGACACCGGCTCGGGTATCCCGCCGGAAAAACTCGACGCGATCTTTGAGCCCTTCTACACCACCAAGGGTATCGGCCAGGGCACCGGCCTGGGCTTGTCCCAGGTGTACGGCTTCGCCAAGCAATCAGGCGGGGAAATCCTGGTACAGAGCGAGTGCGGCAGGGGTAGCCAATTTACGCTGTACCTGCCCAAGGTCGAGCCAAGTGCCATGCCGGTACCTCAAGACACCAGCGCTTCGCCCATCATCTCAGGCTTGTGCGTGCTGATGGTCGAGGACAACGCCGATGTGGGCCTGTACACCTCGCAAACCCTGGAACAGATGGGCTTTCACGTGCTGTGGGTGCCGGATGCGAACAGCGCGCTGGAAGCCCTGGCCCCCAACCCAGAAAGCTTCCAGGTGGTGTTCTCCGATATCTCCATGCCCGGCATGAGTGGCCTGGAGTTGCTGGACGCAATCGAAGCCTTGTACCCATGGCTGCCGGTGGTGCTCACCACCGGCTACAACGACGAATACGCGCGTATCGCCCAGGAAGAAGCCAGCCGTTTTGTCTTGCTGCAAAAGCCGTATTCCACCGAGGTGCTGGCCCTGCTGCTGCAAAAAGTCGTCAAGAGCCGCCTGCCCCTGGTCGCACAAGGCTAGACCGCAGGCCGGGTCGTGTCCGGAACATTCCCCATCTCCAGGGCCAGATCCAGCCAGGCCCGCGCCGCCGGTGGCAAGTGCGCCTGTCGCCGCCAGGCCAGGGCGATGTGCCAATCAGTCTGGGGCTCGTCCAGCTGGATCAGGGCGATGCCGGCGTGCAGGTGTTTGTAAGCCAGCATGCTCGGTAGAAACGCGACACCCAGGCCCGCGGCAACCAGGTCGACGATAAAGTCGATCTGCGCACTGCGGGCGGTGATACGCGGGACTACGCCTCTGCGCTCGCAGGCTGTGAGAATGATCCGGTTAAGCGCAAACCCGGCCTCGAATAGAATAAAGGGCGAGTCAGCCAGGTCGGAAAAATCGACGCTTTTACGCCCGGCCAAAGGATGGTCGATCGGCATCACCACCATCAGTGGCTCGACACGCACATCCTGATATTCAAATTCTCCCGCCACCGGTACCAGCAACGCGGCCAGGTCCACCTCCCCGGCCTCCAGGCATTCGCCCAACTTCTTGCTGCCATGCTCGATCAGCTCGATCTCGATTTCCGGATAACGCTGTCGATACAAGGCAAACATCGCCGCAAACAGCACCCCACTGCCCACCGGCGGCAAGCCGATGCGCAATACACCGCGCTTGAGCCCCAGCAAGTCGTTGATCTCGGCCACCAGGTCACTGCGCTCCGCCAGCAACACCAGCGCTCGGCGGTAGGCAATTTCGCCGGCGGCCGTGAGCTCGCTCTTGTGGCCGATGCGATTGAACAGCGGCGTGCCCAATTCATCTTCCAGAGTCTTGACCGCCTTGCTGACGGTAGACTGGGTGAGCGAAACCACCTCGGCTGCTTGTGAGAAGCTGCCCTGGCGAACTACTTCGACAAAGGCCAGCAACGTACGAAGGTTCATGAGTATTCCGTTTGCGACTTGATTCAAGTTGGAAAAGTTGTTTTTACCATGAAAGGCCTTTGTCTATCCTCACCCCACCGTTTTCTTCACTCGGGGCATCACTGTTCATGATCATTTCGTCTGCATCGGATTACCGCGAAGCCGCCCGCCGCAAACTGCCGCGCTTCCTGTTCGACTACATCGACGGCGGCGCCTACGCCGAACACACCCTCAGGGCCAACAGCTCGGACCTGTCGGATATCAGCCTGCGCCAGCGCATCCTGCGCAACGTCGAAAGCCTGAGCCTTGAAACCACGTTGTTCGACCAGCCATTGGCGATGCCGATGGTCCTCAGCCCGGTGGGCCTGACCGGCATGTTTGCCCGGCGTGGTGAAGTCCAGGCGGCGAAGGCGGCAGCGAACAAGGGCATTCCGTTTTGCCTGTCGACCGTTTCCGTGTGCCCGATCGAGGAAGTGGCGTCCCAGAGCCCGCAATCGATCTGGTTTCAGCTGTATGTGCTGAAAGACCGCGGCTTCATGAAAAACGCCCTGGAGCGCGCCCAGGCCGCCGGGGTGAAAAACCTCGTGTTCACGGTCGACATGCCCACCCCCGGCGCGCGTTATCGCGATGCCCATTCGGGTATGTCCGGTGCCTACGGGCCGCAACGCCAAATCCTGCAGGCCATGACCAAACCAGCCTGGGCCTTCGATGTGGGCCTGCTGGGTCGCCCCCACGACCTGGGCAACATCTCCAAGTACCTGGGCAAGCCCACCCAACTGAAGGACTACATCGGCTGGCTGGCCAACAACTTCGACCCTTCCATCAGTTGGAAAGACCTGGAGTGGATCCGCGAATTCTGGAAAGGCCCGATGATCATCAAAGGCATCCTCGATCCACAGGATGCCAAGGACGCGGTGAGCTTTGGTGCCGACGGCATCGTCGTCTCCAACCACGGCGGGCGCCAGTTGGATGGCGTGCTGTCCACAGCCAAGGCACTGGCGCCTATCGTACAAGCCGTGGGCAGCGATCTGACGGTGCTGGTGGACTCCGGCGTACGCTCGGGGCTGGACGTGGTGCGCATGCTCGCGCTGGGCGCCAAGGGCGTTCTGCTGGGCCGTGCACAGGCTTACGCACTGGCCGCCGACGGGCAGCGTGGCGTGGAGAACCTGCTGGATATCTTCGCCAAGGAAATGCGCGTGGCCATGACGTTGACCGGAGTCACGTCGATCGCCCAGATCGATGAGTCGATCCTGGTGCGCAGCCAGGGTTGATCAGTGCAGCGACCTCGGAACATCCCTTCCGGGGTCGCCCACAGATATTTCTAAATGTTTCTTCATAAAGCCAAACCGTCATTAAACAGACACATTTCAGGAATTAAATCGTCACGTCCCAGGCAGGTGGAGTCCTCCACCTGCCCCCTTCCTTTGAGGTGTCGTCGTGATGTTGCTGACCAAAAAGAGTCTGTCAGTGTTGTTCACTGCCCTGTGCCTGAGTGGTGTCGCTCACGCCACTGACGTCACGGGCGCAGGCTCCAGTTTCGTCTACCCGGTGCTGTCCAAGTGGTCCCAGGAATACAGCAAAAGCTCCAGTGACCGGATCAACTACCAGTCCATCGGCTCCGGTGGTGGTATCGCCCAGATCAAGGCGGCTACCGTGGACTTCGGTGCGTCCGACGCGCCGCTGTCGGCGGATGAACTGAAGGCCGGCGGCCTCGGCCAATTCCCAAGCGTGATTGGCGGCATCGTGCCGGTGATGAACGTCGAGGGCGTTGCAGCTGGCCAGCTGAAACTCGATGGTGATGTGCTGGCGAAGATCTTCCTCGGTGACATCAAGGCCTGGAACGACCCGGCGATTGCCGCCCTCAACCCCGGCTTGAAACTGCCGGGCGCGAATATCACCGTGGTCCACCGCTCGGACGGCTCGGGCACCTCGTACAACTTCACCAACTACCTCTCCAAGGTCAGTGATGGCTGGAAAACCAAAATCGGTTTCGGCACCACCGTGCCGTGGCCGGTCGGTGTGGGCGGCAAGGGTAACGAAGGTGTTTCGGCCTACGTGAAGCAGATCAAGAACTCCATCGGCTTTGTTGAATACGCCTACGCCCTGCAAAACAAGATGACCTACGCCTCACTGAAGAACGCGTCCGGCAAATTCGTCGAGCCCAACGCCAAGGCCTTCCAGGCAGCGGCTGATACTGCCGATTGGGCCAACGCCCATGACTTCAACCTGATCATGACCAACGCACCGGGCGAGAACGCGTGGCCGATCACGGCGACCACTTGGATCATCATGTACAAGCAGGCAAAAAACGCCGAGCAAAGCCAGGCCGCTTTCAACTTCTTCAAATGGTCGTTGGAGAAAGGTCAGCAGCAGGCTGCGGCATTGGACTACGTAGCGTTGCCCGATTCCCTCGTGACCCGGATCGAAGGTTACTGGAAGTCTGACTTCGCCCACTGATCCGCCTCTATAGCCCCCTTCCTCAAGCATGTGCATGCTTGATGGAGGCGGGTGAGCACTTCTGATATGAACGACACCGTGCAATCCCTGGTTATGACTACTCACGCAAGCGACGTGTCGGGTGATAGCCGCGCCGCTCGCGATCAGCGCCACGATCTGTGGTTCAAACGCTCGATGTTCGGGGCCGCGATGCTGGTGCTGCTGCTCTTGGCAAGCATCGCCGCCTCCACCCTGTGGGGCGGTGGCCTGGCCTTCAAGACCTTCGGTTTCGGTTTCATCACCAGCACCGAGTGGGATGCGGTCAACAACCACTTTGGCGCCCTGGTACCGATCTACGGCACCTTGGTCACCTCGTTGCTGGCGTTGCTGATTGCGGTGCCGGTGAGTTTCGGCATCGCGATTTTCCTCACCGAAGTGGCGCCGCCCTGGCTCAGAATGCCGGTCGCCTCCGCCGTTGAATTGCTCGCGGGCATTCCCTCGATTATCTATGGCATGTGGGGCCTGTTTGTTTTCGGGCCCTTTATGGCTGAACACTTGTCACCCTGGATCAACGATTACCTGGGTGCGCTTCCGTTTATTGGATCGCTGTTCCAGGGGCCACCGCTGGGCATCGGGATGCTGACCGCCGGCATCGTGCTGGCGATCATGATCACGCCGTTCATCACGTCGGTGATGCATGAGGTTTTCCGCAGTGTGCCGACTCAATTGAAGGAGTCGGCCTACGCACTGGGCAGTACTACCTGGGAAGTGGTGTGGGACATCGTCCTGCCCTACACCCGTTCGGCAGTGGTCGGCGGGATCTTTCTCGGCCTCGGTCGCGCCCTGGGTGAAACCATGGCCGTGACCTTCGTGCTGGGCAACGCGCAACAGTTCTCCGCCTCGTTGCTGATGCCCAGCAGTTCCATCGCGTCCGTCATCGCCAACGAGTTCAGCGAGGCGTACACCGACCTGCATCGTTCGGCGCTGATCGCCCTGGGCTTCCTGCTGTTTATCGTGACATTCGTGGTGCTGGCACTGGCGCGGCTGATGCTCATGCGCCTGTCCCGCAAGGAGGGCCTATGAGCAGCAACGAACGCCTGTACCGCAAGCGTGCCTTGAAGAACCGGGTGGCCATGCTGCTCAGTTGTGGCGCGACAGTCTTTGGCCTGCTGTGGCTGGCGTGGATTCTGCTGACCACCATCATCAACGGCTTTCAGGCGCTCAACCTGCGCCTGTTTACCGAGATGACGCCGCCACCCGGAACAGACGGCGGCCTGGCCAACGCGTTTTATGGCAGCGCCCTGATGTCCGGGATTGCGCTGCTGATTGGCACGCCCATCGGACTGATGGCCGGTATCTGGCTGGCGGAATTCGCACGGCACTCGCGCCTGGGTACCACGGTGCGTTTCATCAACGACATCCTGCTGTCCGCGCCGTCGATCGTGCTGGGCCTGTTCATCTACACCGGGGTGATCCTGCCGCTGAACCTGCTGACCAATCACCAGGTAGGTTTCTCCGCCATTGCCGGTGCCCTGGCGCTGGCCTTGCTGGTGATTCCGGTGGTGGTGCGCACGACCGACGAGATGCTCCAACTGCAACCTTCCACCATGCGCGAGGCGGCCCTGGCCCTGGGCGTACCCCAGTGGAAACTGACGTTGCAGATCGTGTTGAGAGCGGCCAAGGCCGGCGTGGTGACCGGCATCCTGCTGGCGCTGGCGCGGATTACCGGGGAAACCGCGCCGCTGCTGTTCACCGCCTTCGGCAACCAGTTCTGGAGCAGCAACCTGCTCAAGCCGATTGCCAGCGTGCCGGTGGTTATTTTCCAGTACGCCATGAGCCCCTTCGATGACTGGCACTCCCTCGCATGGGCAGGCGCCTTGGTACTGACGATGTTCGTGCTGGTGCTGAGCTTGATGTCTCGCCTGATTCTTTTGCGCAATAGGTCCCACTGATGCAATCGACCCGCCTTGATCCTGAAAAAACCAAAATCCGTGTCCGTGGGTTGGAGTTTTTCTACAACAACCAGCGTTCGCTGAAATCCATCGACATCGACATTCCGGAAAAACGCATCACCGCGATCATCGGCCCATCGGGCTGCGGCAAGTCGACCTTGCTGCGCGTGTTCAACCGTATCTACTCGATGTACCCGAAGCAGGAAGCCCGCGGTGAAGTGCTGCTCAATGGCGAAAACATCCTCGCCCCCGGCTATTCGATGAACCGCCTGCGTAGCCACGTCGGAATGGTCTTCCAGAAGCCGGTACCGTTCCCGATGTCGATCTACGACAACATCGCCTATGCCGTGCGCCACCACGAAAAGCTGTCGCGCCGGGAAATGGATGATCGAGTCGAGCAAGCCTTGCGCGGCGGCGCGCTGTGGGATGAGGTGAAAGACAAACTCAAGCAGAGCGCCCAGAGTCTCTCAGGCGGGCAGCAGCAACGCCTGTGCATCGCCCGCACCATTGCGCTGCGCCCACAGGTATTGCTGCTGGATGAACCGACCTCGGCGCTCGACCCGATTTCCACCGGGCGCATCGAGCAGTTGATCACCGAGCTGAAAGAGCAATACACGGTGATCATCGTGACCCACAACATGCAGCAGGCCGCCCGGGTGTCGGACAGCACGGCGTTCATGTTCATGGGCGAACTGATTGAGCATGGCAATACGGATGAGATCTTCACCAAGCCGAAGATGAAACAGACCGAGGACTACATCACCGGGCGGTTTGGCTAGCTTTAACAAAAAAGCCGATCACTCTCTGTCGCGAGAGTGATCGGCTTTTTACTGGGCAAAAAAAAACCCGGAAATCCTCACTTGCGTGGGCCTTCCGGATTTTCTAAACCGCCAAAAATGGTGGGTCGTGTGGGATTCGAACCTACGACCAATTGGTTAAAAGCCAACTGCTCTACCAACTGAGCTAACGACCCGCTGTGTGGTGGCGCGTATAATACTGATTTCTAAGGATTATTCAACACCTTATTTAAAATAAATCAGAAATAACGCGTTGGGTCAGTAATTCCGGCCGCTTGGAAGCCCTCTGCACGCAGTCTGCAGCTGTCGCATTTCCCACAAGCGCGACCATCAGTGTCTGCCTGATAGCAGGAAACAGTCAGCGAGTAATCGACGCCAAGTCCTACGCCTGCCTTCACGATATCGGCCTTGCTGCGGTTCTGCAGCGGCGCCAGGATGCGAAAGCCCTGCCCTTCTACACCGGCCTTGGTCGCCAGGTTGGCCATGCGCTCGAACGACTCGATGTACTCGGGACGGCAGTCCGGGTATCCGGCGTAGTCCAGGGCGTTGACGCCGATGAAGATGTCGCGGGCATTGAGCACCTCGGCCCAGCCGAGGGCCAGGGACAGGAAGACCGTGTTGCGTGCCGGCACGTACGTCACCGGAATGCCTTCGCTGGGGCCTTGCGGCACGTCGATGGAGCTGTCGGTCAGCGCCGAGCCACCCATGCCGTCGAGATTCAGGCCGATCACCTTGTGCTCCGCCGCGCCCAGGTCTCGGGCGACACGGGCGGCAGCGTTCAGTTCGGCACGGTGACGCTGGCCGTAGTCGAAGCTCATGGTGTAGCAGCTGTAGCCTTCTGCACGGGCCATGGCGACCACGGTCGCGGAGTCGAGGCCGCCGGACAGCAGGATCACCGCACGTTTTTGATCAGTCATCTCAGCGCCCCGGCTCATCGTTCCACAGGTACTTGTGCAGCTGCAGTTGCAGACGCACCGGAAGGTTGTCTGCAACGACCCAGTCGGCCAGGTCGCGAGCATTCAGGTCATGATGGCTGGGGGAAAACAGCACTTCGCCGGCGCGGCGGTCCAGGCCATATTGGATCAGCTTGGAGGTCGCCCAGTCGTAGTCTTCACGGGAACAGATGACGAACTTGACCTGGTCGTTGGCCGTCAGCAGCTCGATGTTCTCGTAGCGGTTGCGATGCACTTCCTTGGAGCCTGGGGTCTTGAGGTCGACGACTCGGCTGACCCGAGGGTCGACTGCAGAGATATCGAGGGCGCCGCTGGTTTCCAGGGACACCTCGTAACCGGCATCGCACAACTGCTTGAGCAAGGGAATGGCATTGGGCTGTGCCAGGGGCTCGCCACCCGTGACGCAGACATAACGCGGCCGGTAACCGGCCACCTGCTCAAGGATGTCTTCAAGGGTGCGCACGGTGCCGCCGCTGAAGGCGTAGGCGCTGTCGCAGTACTGGCAACGCAGCGGGCAACCGGTGAGGCGCACAAATACAGTGGGCAGCCCGGCAGTGCGCGTTTCACCCTGCAACGAGTAAAAAACTTCGGTGATACGTAATGTGTCTTGCATAGTCGCCACGGGCGTAACAGCTAAACAGGCTGTCCGCCTCCGTCAGGCACTTCAAGGAATTGCGCCAACGCGTAAACCCCAGGAAGCGTGTTTCATAAAAGGGCGTGGATTCTAACGAAAAAACCCGCGCAGGGCGCGGGTTTCTTCTGAACGGGTTGCGACGCTTACATGCGTTGCAGATCCCGCTGAGCCAACTGGGCCGCAGAGGTACCCGGATACTGGGCCACCACCTGCTGCAGAATGCCTTTGACCTTGTCGGTATGACCCAGGCGGCGTTCTACGTCAGCCAGTTTGTACAGCGAATCCGGCACCTTGGCGTGCTTGGGGTACAGCTGGCTGACCTTGGCAAATGCCTGGCCTGCGCCCTGCAGATCACCCTTGGCCAGGTTCACCTCACCCAACCAGTACTGGGCGTTGCCCGCGTACTGGCTGTTCGGGTATTTGCGCAGGAATGCGGTAAAAGCCTGGCTGGCCTTATCGAAATCCTTGGCTTTGATCAGGTCGAAGGCTGCATCGTAATACAGCTTTTCCTTCGCTGGATCACCCGGTTCGCTGCTGGCGGCAGGGGCTTGGCTGGCAGCCGCGGCCCCTGCCGCTGCACCACCGGCGGCGCTTGCGGCGCCACCGGCAGAAGAATTATCAGGAGTGGCGGCTGGTGTAACGCCGGCTCCAATGCGTCGATCAAGATCCTGGTAACGCTCCAGGCCTTCTTGCTTCAGCTGGTTCACTTGATTCTGCAGAACCTCAATCGTGCCTTGTTGCTGCGACAATTGATCCTGCATGCGTTGCAGCTGGTTGAACAGTTCGCCCTGTGCCGAAGGCGCGGCAGTTGCCGCGCCCCCGGCATAGGCGCCGTTCGTGCCATAACCCGCTGGCGGATAACTGCTCCCGCTATTGTTATAGCCAGAGTTGCTATCTTCCACAGGAACCGCAGCCCACACCGCAAGCGGTGCCAGGCTGAGAGCCAATACAGTTAGAGCACGACGGCACGTTCGCATGACGAATTACTTACGCAGTTCGACGCGACGGTTTTGAGCCCAGGACTGCTCGTCGTGGCCAGTAGCAACTGGACGCTCTTTACCGTAGGAAACCAGTTCCAGTTGGCCTGGAGCAACACCTTGCAGAACCAGGTAGCGCTGAACGGCTTTCGCACGACGCTCGCCCAGTGCCATGTTGTACTCACGAGTACCACGTTCGTCGGTGTTACCTTCCAGAACAACGCGAGCGCCGTTAGCTTTCAGGTCCTTCGCGTGAACGTCCAGAGCGCGCATGGCTTCTGGTTTCAGGTCCGAACTGTCGTATTCGAAGTAGAAAGTGGTGATAGCGCGCAGAGCAGCTTCTTCGCTCAGGGAGCCGTCAACTGCACCAGTGTTAGCGCCGTAACCAGCGTTTGGATCAACAGCTGCGCCTTCACCGGCATTGTCGCCGCCTTTAGACGAGCAACCAACGGCTACGGACAGAGCCAGAGCCAGAGCAGCAAACTTACCAAACTTCAGCATTTCCATCGTGAAACTCCTAATGAACCCCAGTGTGTTAAGTACTTCTTTTTGTAGCGCCGCGTCAGTTCAGGTAAGGGGACCAGGACGGTTCTCTGACTTCGCCTTGAGCGGTAGGAAGCGGGAGCCTTACGCGTCCATTAATGGACACGAGCATCAAGACTCCCCGGCCCTGCTGGCGGGTGGCGTAGATTACCATGGTGCCGTTGGGCGCAACAGTAGCTGACTCATCAAGGTTGGTATCTGTAAGGATTTTTACGGTTCCACGCTGCAAATCCTGGGCCGCAACCCGGAAATTAGTGAAACCATCCTGACGGTGAATCATCACCAACGTCTTTTCATCAGCCGAAAGCTTAGGTGCAGCGTTGTAGTTACCAATAAAGGTCACTCGTTCGGCGCCGCCGCCGTTGACGCTGGTTTTGTAGACTTGCGGCTTGCCGCCACGGTCGGAGGTGAAGTAGATGGTCGAGCCATCCTTGCCCCAGAACGGTTCGGTGTTGATGCCCGGGCCGCTGGTAACACGGCTCAGTTGGCGCGAAGCCATGTTCATCACGTAGATGTCCGGGTTGCCATCTTTGGACAGCACGAATGCCAGGCGTGAACCATCCGGCGACCAGGCTGGCGCGCCATTCAGGCCTTCGAAGTTGGTGATCTGCTCACGGCGACCGGTATCGATGTGCTGGACGAAGATCCGTGGACGCTTCTGTTCAAAGGACACGTAGGCGATACGCTTGCCATCTGGCGCGAAACGCGGCGACAGGATCGGCTCACGGGATTGCAGCAACGTCACTGCACGCGCGCCGTCATAGTCGGAACGCTGCAAAGTGTAACGAGTGTTGTCTACCGAAAAACGCTCGGCCGTTACATAGAGCAAGCGCGTGGAGAAGGCACCCTTGATCCCGGTCAGTTTTTCAAACGACTGGTCGGAGATGTAGTGCGCCATGTCCCGCAGCTGATCCGTGGTGCCCGACACGCTGCCGGTCAGCACTTGCTGCTCGGTCGCGACGTTGAACAGGGTGTACTGGATCTGCAGGCGACCGCCGGCGGGCGTGATGCTGCCCACCATCAGGTACTGGGCGTTCAGCGCTTTCCAGTCACGGAAGATGACTTCGCTGGCCTGGGTCGGCTGGCTGATCATGTTGCCTTTGTCGATCGGTGCGTAGTAGCCGGAGTTGCGCAGGTCATCGCTGATGATCTGCGACATGTCGTCCGGCAGCACGCTGCCGCCCTGCCAGCCAAACGGCACAACGGCGATCGGGGTGGCCCGATCGCTACCGCTGGTGACCAGGATGTTCTTTTCATCCGCCGCCGCTATCCCTGCCATGCAGCAAATAACGACAAGCATTCCTCGAAGAAGGTTTCTCACAAGGCTAGATCCTCAGGTGTGAATGTCATCTTGAATGAACGGTAGGGAGCGAAGTCGCTTGGTTTCATTCCCTGCATCTCGGTCAACCGGCCAATGTTCTTGACCGCTGCTACCGCCGAACTGTCGAACGAACCGTCGCCACTGGACTTGGCCACGCTGACCGAAGTCACCGTACCGTCCGGCAACATGCCGATCTGCAGCACTACTGTCATGCCTTTACGTGCCGAAGGAGGACGGGTCCACCCTTCCGCTGCCCGTGAACGAATCAGGTCGTCGAAACTGCCCGCGACTTCATCACCACGTTCATCGGCCAAGGCTTGCTGGCGCTGCGGCGTGTCGGAAAGCAAATCGGCCAAGGCCTGGGCCTTTTTGTCTTCGGTCGATTTACGCGCTGCTTCCTGGGCCTTTTTCTTGGAGGCATCGGCAGCAGCTTTCTTCTTCGCATCGTCGGCGATCTTCTTCTTCGCCTCGTCAGCTTCAGCTTTCTTCTTGGCGTCGTCCGCGGCTTTCTTCTTCGCGTCTTCGACTATCTTTTTCTTCGCGTCTTCAGCGGCCTTTTTCTTGGCCTCTTCTTCGGCAGCCTTCTTGGCTTCTTCTTCAGATTTCTTCTTGGCTATATCAGCCAATTGTTTCTCTTCAGCCTTCTTGGCTTCGGCAGCTTTATCGGCTTTCTTGGCTTCATCAGCCTTTTGCGCCTCTGCAGCTTTCTTCGCCTCGTCAGCCTTTTTCGATTCCTCGGCCTTTTGAGCCGCCTCTTCTTTCTTTTGTTCCGCAGCAGCCTTCACCGCTTCCTGCTCGACCTTCTTCTGTTCCATCTGCTCGACTTCAGTCTGGCGCGCAGCCGACTTCTGGGCCTCACCCGCAATCTTCTGATTGGTCTGGGTGGTGGCCTGGCTTTTCGATTTCAGCTGATACAGGGTCGCCTGCACGATCGGCTTGGCTGGCGGCAGGTCCGGGGTCATGGCAAAGCTGACGAACAGCATGCCAAACACCAGGACGTGCAGGGCAATTGCCCAGACGCTAGGCCAGAAGTAGCTTTCCGAGGCGGACGGCTCTCGCTGTTGGTGCATCAGGGCGCCTCGGTAATCAAGCCAACATTACCGACCCCGGCCTTCTGCAGCCCGCCCATGGCGCCCATGACGGAGCCGTAGTCGACGACCTTGTCGCCGCGAATGAACACCTGGGTGTGCTTGCCACCTTCGTTGCCGGCGCGAATGATCTTGGTCACGGCATCAGTCATCTGCGGCAAGGTCATGGCCTTGTCCTGCTGTTTCTGAGTGTCGACTTCGCTGCCAAGGTTCCAGTAATAGGTCTTGTCAGCCTTGATCGAAATGGTCAGGACCTGGGTGTTGTTGTCCTGCGGCAAGGCTTCGCTGGAAACCTTGGGCAGATCAACCTTCACGCCCTGATTGAGCATCGGCGCGGTCACCATGAAGATAACCAGCAGCACCAGCATCACGTCGATGTAAGGCACTACGTTCATCTCGGCGACCGGCTTGCGCTTTTTGCGAGCTCGAGCGATTAAAGCCATTGGGAATTACCTGCTTATTCTTCGCTGGTGTGCACTTTACGGTGCAGGATCGCCTGGAATTCATCGGCGAAGGTGTAGTAACGGCTGATCAAGGTTTCGCCACGAGCGGCAAAACGGTTGTAGGCGATTACTGCGGGAATAGCTGCGAACAGGCCGATGGCGGTGGCGATCAGCGCTTCGGCGATACCCGGGGCCACGGTGGCCAGGGTCGCTTGCTGGGCCTGGGCCAGGCCGCGGAAGGAGTTCATGATCCCCCATACGGTACCGAACAGGCCGATATACGGGCTGACGGAACCTACGGTGGCGAGGAACGGCAGGCTTTGCTCAAGCTTTTCTTCTTCGCGGGAGATGGCGACGCGCATGGCACGGGCCACGCCTTCCATGACCGCTTCCGGGTCAACGCCTGGCTGCTGGCGCAGACGGGAGAATTCCTTGAAGCCGGCGCGGAAGATCTGCTCGACGCCCGAATCCGGGTCCGGGTTGCTGCCCGCCTGGCGGTACAGCTTGGACAGGTCGATACCCGACCAGAAGCGCTCTTCGAAGCTCTCCAGGGCACGTCGACCAGCACGCAGCAGGTTGCTGCGCTGAAAAATCATGACCCAAGAGGTAACCGATGCGGCTACCAGGACCAGCATCACCAGTTGAACCACGACACTGGCATTGCTGACCAGGCTCCACATGGAGGAATGGTCGACGACGGTAGGTTCCACGCTAAATCTCCTGCTCTGAATGTTTACCCGCGCCGCTCACGCCGGCAAAGGCCGCGCGTAGAGTTTCGGGAATGGCCCGGGGTTTCAAACTATTGGTGCGAACACAGGCCACCAGGAACTGCCCCTCACAGAGCAGCGTTGCATCCGTAGCCCGCCTGACCTGCTGTTTAAAGCGCAGGCTGGCACGGTTCAATTCGGTTATTTCTGCGCTGACCAGCAGCTCGTCGTCCAGTCGCGCCGGCGCGTGGTAACGCGCCTCGCTGGAATGCACGACAAACAACAGGTCCTCCCCTGCCAGCTGGGATTGGGCAAAGCCCAGATCCCGTAGCCGCTCGGTTCGAGCCCGCTCCATGAACTTTAGGTAATTGACGTAATAAACGATGCCGCCAGCATCGGTGTCCTCGTAATAAACGCGACAGCGATGTGCGAACGACTGATCCCCGTTTTGCGCGCGCATACTCTAGTGCTTACTCCTCAGGTTGCCAATCCGGCCAGGCAACTGTTTTTCATTCTGTGGCACATTTCTAACGAAAGAATGACGACGCCAGCCACTAGGACAGCACAAACTCCGAATAAATCGAATCGCCAAGCGTTTTTAATCGTCTACTGCATCGAGGAATTCGTCTACTACGGGCATCTCGCCCAATCGTGACGGAATGTTTAACCCAAAGTGCAGATACGCATGCCGGGTGACCACACGCCCCCTTGGCGTGCGCATGATGTAGCCCTGCTGAATCAGATACGGCTCCAGTACATCCTCAATCGTATGCCGCTCTTCGCTGATGGCGGCGGCGAGGCTGTCCACGCCCACCGGGCCGCCATCGAACTTCTCGATCATGGTCAACAGCAGGCGCCGGTCCTGGTGATCAAAGCCATGCTCATCCACATCCAGCAGGTTCAGCGCCAGGTCTGCCACGGGCTTGGTGATATGCCCCTTGGCCCGCACTTCGGCAAAGTCGCGCACCCGGCGCAGCAGACGGTTGGCAATCCGCGGGGTACCACGGGCGCGGCGGGCGATTTCAAAGGCGCCTTCCGGGTCCAGGGGCAAGCCAAGGATGCTCGCCGAACGGCTGACGATGGTGGCCAGATCCGCCGTACTATAGAACTCTAGACGTTGAACAATCCCGAAACGGTCTCGCAGCGGGTTGGTCAGCATGCCCGCACGGGTGGTCGCACCCACCAGCGTGAACGGTGGCAGGTCGAGCTTGATCGAGCGCGCCGCCGGGCCTTCACCGATCATGATGTCCAGCTGGAAGTCTTCCATGGCCGGGTACAGTACTTCCTCGACGATGGGCGAAAGCCGGTGGATCTCGTCGATAAACAGTACGTCGTGGGGCTCCAGGTTGGTCAGCAGCGCCGCCAGGTCGCCCGGGCGCTCCAGCACGGGGCCGGAGGTGGACTTGATCGACACGCCCATTTCCTGGGCGATGATGTTGGCCAGGGTGGTCTTGCCGAGGCCGGGCGGGCCGAAGATCAACGTGTGGTCCAGGGACTCGCTGCGCCCGCGCGCGGCCTGGATGAACAGCTCCATCTGCTCGCGCACGGTGGGCTGGCCGATGTATTCGGCAAGGCTCAGGGGGCGAATCGCCCGGTCCTGGATTTCTTCACGATCACGAGGCCCGGTGGCCGCGATCAGACGATCAGCTTCAATCACTTAAATCATTCCCTTCAGGGCGCGGCGGATCATGTCTTCGCTGCTCAGGTTCTTGTCCTTGATGGCTGACACGGCCTTGCTCGCCTCTTGCGGCTTGTAGCCCAGGGAGATCAGCGCGCTGACCGCATCGCTTTCAGCGCTGGCCACCGGCACACCCGGCGCATCAGGCTGGTTGGGCACCAGGGCAAACATGCTCGGCACAACCTCCCAGGCCTTGAAGCGGTCTTTGAGCTCCACCAGCAGGCGCTCGGCGGTTTTTTTGCCAACGCCCGGTACCTTGGTCAGCGCGGACGTGTCCTGGGCCGACACACAGCGCACCAATTCATCCACTTCCAGGCTCGACATCAGCGCCAGCGCCAGCTTCGGCCCCACGCCGTTGAGGCGGATCAGCTCACGGAAAAAATCCCGGTCACGCTTGCCAACGAACCCATAGAGCAATTGCGCGTCTTCGCGCACCACCAGGTGAGTGTGCAGGGTCAGCGGTTCACCGACCGACGGTAAGCGGTAGAGGGTGGTCATGGGCACTTCAAGCTCATAACCCAGCCCGTTTACATCCAGAATCAGGTGCGGTGGCTGTTTCTCAGCCAGGGTGCCGCGCAAGCGTCCAATCACGTTCGAATCCTTAAGAATCGGCTCAAATCAAGGCCTGGCCGGTAATAACGCGGGCATGCCGGCCGACAGCACAGGCCGTTCATGCACCCCACGCAGAATGAATGCGCTGATGCTATCAGAGACGCAGCCGGCCGCCACGACTGCGTGCGGTCCCCAAGCCATGGGGCATCAGGCTGGAACGGGTATGGGCATGGCAAATGGCAATGGCCAGGGCGTCGGAGGCATCGATTTGCGGTTTGGCGGTGAGTTTGAGCATGTGCATGACCATCATCATCACCTGCTCTTTATTGGCAGCACCGGTACCGACCACGGCTTGCTTGACCTGGGTCGCGGTGTATTCAGCGATCTCCATGCCCTCCTCGGCTCCGGCCACAATGGCCGCACCGCGGGCCTGGCCGAGCTTCAGGGCGGAGTCGGCGTTTTTCGCCATGAACACTTTTTCGATGCCCATGGTCACCGGCCCATAGGTCTGGATCACTTCACGCACGCCGCGATACACGATCTGCAAGCGCTCGGCCAACTCGCCGGCGCCGGTACGGATACAGCCCGACGCCACGTACACGCAGCCTCGCGGGGTCTGTTGGACCACGCCAAAGCCGGTGATTCGCGAACCGGGGTCGATACCTAGGATTAGAGTCATAACGCCTGCAGTTGGATAAAAAATTCTTGATATAGCCAAGATCAAAATGTGGGAGCGGGCTTGCTCGCGAAGGCGGTGTATCAGTCACCGTATTGACTGACTGA